>JACQHM010000224.1 GCA_016199025.1 Candidatus Methylomirabilota bacterium
ATGCCGAACTTGCTCTTCTTTAAGCCGGTAGAGATGTACGGATGAGTCTTGGGGTCCACATCGGGGTTGATCCGGAGGGCGACCCGGGCCTTGGTCCCCAGGGAGGCTGCCACCTGGTGTAAGAGGACCAGTTCCTCGGAGGACTCCACGTTGAACATCAGGATGTCAGATTTCAGGGCCTCGGCCATCTCCTCCTGGGTCTTGCCGACGCCGGCGAAGACGATCCGCTCGGGCGGGATCCCGGCCTTCAACGCCCGGAAGAGTTCGCCGCCCGAAACGACGTCCGCCCCGCCCCCCATACAGCCAAAGAGATTAAGAATGGCGAGGTTCGCATTGGCCTTGACCGCAAAGCAGACGATGTGGGGGATCCCCTGGAAGGCCTCATCGAAGACGCGGAAATGGCGGACAAGGGTCGCATGACTATACAAGTAGAAAGGGGTCCCGATCGCTTCCGCGATCTGCTCGATGGGAACCTCCTCACAGGAGAGATTCCCCTCTCGGTATTCAAAGTGGTGCATCGGAAGTCCTCCGAATGCTTACTAGTTAACACACCCCCTACCCGATGTCAAAGGATTTTCGCGAAGGGGGACGAAGGCAAGACCATCATAAGGAATCAGCGGTCAGGATCGTCACCGCTTGACAGAAATGGATCGCTCTGATAAAAGCGGAACTATGGTGAAACATCCAGTGAAAAGACCGGAGACGGCGAGAGAGCCGTCTCCTCCTAGAAAAGTGGAGGCCCGGATCGGGTGGCTTAAGGAGCGGCGGGGCACCCTCGTTTCGCTAGGGCTTCTCGCCTTCCTCTCTGTTGTCGCCTTTGCCAACACCTTCGCCAACGATTTTGCGTTCGACGATCAAAGGATCATCGTCGAAAACCGGCTGATCAAAAGCTTAAAGTTCCTCCCGACCCTCTTTACCACCGGCTATTGGGCCGGGTCGCGCGAAGTCGAAGAGATCGCCGACCAGCTCGGCGGTGGAGGCCTCTACCGGCCGCTGGTCCTGGCCACGTATGCCTTTAACTATGCCATAGGGGGGCTTCACCCTCTTGGCTACCACCTGGTCAACTTCCTCCTCCACATCGTCGTCTCTCTTCTTCTCTACGGCTTGGCCCGACAGCTCGGCCTCTCGGGAGGAGCTGCCCTCGCCGCCTCTGCCCTCTTCGCCGTCCACCCCCTCCACACCGAAGCGGTGACCGGGATCGTCGGTCGGGCGGAGCTCCTCATGGCCCTGGGGGTTCTCCTGGCCCTGAGCTGGTATAACCGAGGGGGGGGGCAGGCCCGCTCTAGGCTCGCCTCGCTCGGGGCCTTCATCGTCGCGCTCCTCGCCAAAGAGCAGGCCATGATGCTCCCGGCCATCCTGATCCTCTACGATCTCGCGATGGCCAAGGAGCCAGGGGCATGGAAGGGGCTTCTTCGGCATGCCTGGCGGCGCTATCTCGGCTACGTCCTCATCCTCGGGGCCTTCCTCATCCTCCGAACGGCCGTCTTGGGAAGTCTCCTCTGGAAGGTCCAGTTCCTCGATAATCCGTTAGCCCATGTGGCATGGTGGCCTCGGGTGCTGACAGCTCTTAAGGTGGCGGGGAAGTACCTCTGGCTCTTCGTGTGGCCGGCGAAGCTGTCGGCCGACTACTCGTACAACGCGATCCCGATCGCCTCGTCGCTTTCCGAGCCGGCGGTCCTCCTGGCGCTCCTCGCCTGGGGAGGGCTGTTGGCCTTGGCCGGCGCCTCCTTTGTCAGGGGCCGCCGCCTCACCTTCTTCAGCATTGGGTTCACCTTCCTCACGTTCCTCCCCGCTTCGAACCTTCTTGTCCCCATCGGGACGATTATGGGGGAGCGGCTCTTCTACCTCCCCTCCGCAGGGCTCTGCATGGTGGTGGGGGCAGGGTGGGATCGAGGGGCGGCGTGGGCACGCCAACAGGGCCGTTCCTTCTGGCTGACACGAGTCGGGCTGGGCGTCTTCACCCTCATGCTGCTTCTCCTAACCGCCCGTACGCTCCAGAGAAACCGGGACTGGCGGACGAGCAAAACGCTCTTCGAAAGTGCCGTCCACGTGGCACCGCAAAGTGCCAAGGTCCATCTCAATCGGGGGATCCACAAGGATGAGGTGGAGGAGGCCCTCCGGGAGTTCGAGGAGGCCATCCGGATCTACCCGGAGTACCCGGCCCGTCACTGGGAGCTTGACTTGGGCTACGGGGCGGCTCTCGTCAAGGCGGGGCGGCTCGAGGAGGCGATCGCGACGTTGGAGCGCGGCGTGCGGCTCAAGCCAAAGCGCCCTGAGGGCCACTTTAACCTGGGGCTGGCCTATGCGAAGCAGGGGCGCTACGAAGAGGCCGAGGCGGCCTATCGGAGAGCGCTGACGCTTCAAATGGATGAGCCGGCCATCTACAACAGCCTGAGCTTCGTCCTCCTGAAGCAGGAGCGTTTCGACGAAGCCCTGCTGGCGGCGGAGGACGCGATCCGGTTGGAGCCCAGCAGGGCCGAGGCCTACTACCTCCGGGGCCGGGCCTTGGAGGGCTTGGGACGAATCGGGGAGGCGATGGCCGCGTACGAGCAGGCCCTCCAATTGAAGCCGGACTTTTCCCTGGCGAAACAGCGGCTTGCCGAGCTTCGCCAGCGGTCCAGCCGGTAAGGAGGGCCCCAGGTGTGCGACAAATTTGTGGGTTTCCGGGTGGCAACAACGACGGTGAGCCTCACCCTCCTGGTGATGACGGCTTCGATCCTCTTCAAGGGGGCCGAGGGAGCGACACCCGAGAAGGGAAGGGGTGTGGTCTCCGTCCTCTACGCCGGCTCCCTCGTCGTCGTCCATGAGCAGGCCCTCGGGCCAGCCTTCCAACAGACCACCGGTTATACCTATCAAGGAGAGGGGCATGGCTCGGTGGCGGCCGCCAGGATGATCAAGGACAGGCTCCGCTCACCCGATATCTTCATCAGCGCCGACCACGCCGTCAACGCCAAGGAACTCATGGGCCAACAGAACAGGAACCTCGTCGAATGGTACCTGACCTTTACCTCAAGCAGCTTGGTCATCGCCTATCACCCGAAAAGCCGCTTCAAGAACGGGTTCGAGCAGGCCCGGGCGGCAAAGCTCCCCTGGTACGAGGTCCTCGCCAGGCCTGGCATGAAGCTCGGGCGGACTGACCCCAACCTGGACCCGAAGGGGTATCGAACCCTCTTCCTCTTCGAGCTGGCCGAGCGGTACTATCGAAAGCCCGGCCTGACCCAAGCCCTCCTGGGAAGCCCCACAAATCCCGTCCAGATCTTCCCCGAGCCTGAGCTCCTCATCCGCATGGAGTCGGGACAGCTCGACGCCGGCGTCTTCTACCGCCACGAGGTGATTGCCCATCAGCTTCCCTTCATCGACCTCCCCGACGAGATCAACCAGAGCAATCCCCGCTTCGCCGCCCTCTACCGGAAGAGGACGTACACAACCGACCGGGGGATGACTTTCGTAGGCGCCCCGGTCCTCTTCACCATCACTATCCCTCACACGGTCAGGAACCTGGCCGGGGCCATCGCCTTCGTCCGATTCGCCCTCTCAGAAGACGCGCGGGCCACGTATCTAAAATACGGGCTCCGATCGGCTCCCATCCTGGTCGGTGGTGATGCCTTGAAGGTCCCGGTCGATCTCCGATCCTTCATCCAGGGGAGGTATGCCCCGTGAAGCGACGTCCTGAAACGACCGCCCTCATCTTCGGCGTGATGGGCGGCCTGCTCCTTTTGTACCTGGTCTTCCCGCTGGTGTACTTCCTGTTCCACCTGGAGTGGGGAAAGGTCGGCACCTGGCTCGCAGATCCCCGGGCCCTCCAGGCCGTCCAGGTCTCCTTGCTCACCTCTGGGACCGCGACGGCCATCATGACCCTTCTCGGCGTCCCATTGGGCTACCTCCTGGCCCGCGCCCGTTTCCGGGGAAGACACCTTCTGACCAGCCTGGTGTTCCTGCCCATGGCCCTCCCGCCCCTGGTCGGCGGCATCTTGCTCCTGCTCATCTTTGGCCCCTACGGCCTGATCGGCGCCCTGTTCGAGGGGCACGGCCTGGCCTTGGTGAACAGCCTGGCCGGGATCGTCCTGGCCCAGGTCTTCGTCGCCGCCCCCTACGTGATCATCACCTCTCTCTCCGCCTTCGCCAGCATCGATGAGACGTTGGAGCAGGCGGCGGCCACCCTGGGCAAGACCCGCTGGCAGGTCTTCCGCAGGGTCTCCCTCCCCCTGGCCTGGCAGGGTATTGCCGCCGGGATGACGCTGGCGTGGGTGCGTACCCTGGGGGAGTTCGGGGCGACCCTTGTCATCGCCTATCACCCCCACACGCTACCCATCTTCCTGTGGGAACAGTTGACCGGGGCCGGCCTGCCTGCTGCCCTTCCCCTCGTCCTCCTCTTGATCGCCATGGCCGGAGGTGCGATGGCCGTGGTCCACCTCTTCGGCCGCCTCCCCGTCCCGCTCTCCGTCCGGCCCGAAGTCACACCCTTCCCCCCGGAGGACGTCTCGGAAAAGCTGACGACCGGTGAGGCGCCTGCCCTTTCCGCCAGGGTCGGATCTCGAAGGATGGCCGAGGCCATCCCCCACCGGTTACGCCTGGCGGTAAGGAAACGCTGGGAGTCCTTCCGACTCGACCTGGACCTGGAGGCGGGCCACGAGATCCTTGTCCTCTTTGGCCCCTCAGGCGCCGGCAAGAGCCTGACCCTGCAATGCCTGGCCGGGCTCGTCAGGCCCGATGAGGGATACATCGCTCTGGGGGATCGGGCCCTGTTCGACTCCAGCCGTCGGATCGAGCTCCCGCCTCGGGATCGGAACCTCGGCTACCTCTTCCAGAGCTATAGCCTTTTCCCCCATCTCACCCTCGGCCAAAACATCGCCTTTGGCCTGGGGCATCTCCCGGCCTCCGAGGTGGAGCGGCGCGTCAAAGAAATGATCGCCCTCCTTCGACTCGACGGGTTAGAGGAAAGGTATCCCCACCAGCTCTCGGGCGGCGAGCAGCAGCGGGCGGCGCTGGCCCGGGCCCTGGCCAGGGACCCAGAGCTCTTATTGCTTGATGAACCCTTCTCGGCCCTGGACCACAACGCCCGAGAACGGCTCCGCCACGATCTCCTGAGGATCCACCGCCTCTTCAAACCAACGATCCTCTTCGTCACCCATAGTCTGGAGGAGGCCTATCTCCTGGGGGATCGGATCGCCATCTTGTCCGAGGGGACCCTCCTTCAGGTCGGAACCCCTGAGGAGGTCCTCAACCGGCCGAAGAGCCGGGTCGTCGCCCAGATCACCGCCACACGGAACTTCCTGCGCGGTCGGATCGTGGCCCGGACCCCAGGGGAGGCCACCGTCTTGTGCCAGAGGCGGACACTTCGCATCCCTCTTGAGGAAGGGGCGGTGGGGCAAGAGGTCGAGTTTTGCATCAGGCCTGAGCACGTCCGCCTGGTCTGGCCTGAGCGGGCGGCCGAGAGAGAAAACCTTCTCCAGGGATGGATCGTCCAGGCGATCAACCGGGGATTGAACCGGACCCTCTTCTTCAAGATGGATGGCTGGGAGGGGCGAGAGTACGACCTGGAGATCCACGTGGCCGATTATATCTACCGGCTGATGGGGCTGGAGGAGGGGAAACGGGCCCTGATCTATCTTCCGCTGGAGTTCATCAACGTCTTTCCGCCACCGTAGAACCTAGGGCCAAGGAGGATTGAGGATGAAACGATGGGAATGGTTTGGAGCTATCTCCTTGCTTCTCTCATTGGCTTTCCTCTCATGGGATGGATCGGCTGAGGAGCCAACGAAGCGACCCATCCTCCTGGCCACGACGACCAGCACCCAGGACTCGGGGCTCCTGGACGTGCTGGTCCCGCTGTTTGAGAAGAAGACCGGCTATCGAGTGAAGACGATTGCCGTGGGAACCGGCCAGGCCCTCGCCCTGGGGGCGAGGGGAGAGGCCGATGTCGTGTTGGCCCACGCCCCGGAGCTGGAGAAAAAGCCCGTGGCCGAGGGCTCGATCATCAATCGGCGGCTGGTCATGCATAACGATTTCATCGTCGTCGGCCCTCCGGCTGACCCGGCAAGGATCAAGGGGTTGAACAAGGCCGTCGAGGCCTTCAAGCGGATCGCCGGGGCGAAGGCCCTCTTCGTCTCGCGGGGGGACAACTCCGGGACCCATGTTCTTGAAAAGAAGCTGTGGAAGGAGGCGAAGATCGAAGCGAGGGAGAACTGGTACATCGAGGCCGGCCAAGGGATGGGAGCAACTCTCGGGATCGCTTCGGAGAAACGGGCTTATACGTTAAGTGATCGGGGGACGTATCTCGCCTTCAAGAGGCGGGTCCAGCTCGAACCGCTTGTCCAAGGTGATCCGATCCTGCTGAATATCTACGCCGTCATGGAAGCGAACCCCGCGAAGTTCTCGAAGGTCAACCATGCGGGAGCGAGAGCGTTCACCGACTTCCTGGTCTCCCCCGA
>JACQHM010000225.1 GCA_016199025.1 Candidatus Methylomirabilota bacterium
CATCATCACCATCGAGGACCCGGTGGAGTACCACCTCCCCTGGATCCGGCAGTCCCAGGTGAACCCCAAGGCCGGCGTCACCTTCGCCTCGGGGCTCCGCTCGATCCTTCGGCAGGACCCTGACGTCATCATGGTGGGAGAGATCCGGGACGTCGAGACGGCCCAAACCGCCATCCAGGCCGCTTTGACCGGCCACATGGTCTTTTCGACCCTCCACACCAATGATGCGGTGGGGGCTTTGACCCGCCTGACGGACATGGGGATCGAGCCCTTTTTGATCACCTCCTCCACCGTCGGGATCCTGGCCCAACGCCTGGTCCGGGTGATCTGCGAGAAGTGCAAGGAACCGTTCCAGCCTCCCAAGAAGCTCCTCGACCTTCTGGGGTTAGAGGGGAGAGGGGACCAGACCTTCTTCCGGGGCCGGGGCTGCTCTTTCTGCAAGCAGACCGGATACCGCGGCCGGATCGGCATTTTCGAGCTTCTCCTCATAGACGAGACGATCCGGGAGCTGGTCCTGGCCAGGGCTTCGGCCTCAGAGCTGAAAAAGGAGGCCTTAAAACAGGGGATGCGCGATCTTCGGAGCAACGGCCTCCAGAAAGCCGTGAAGGGCCTGACCACTCTGGAGGAGGTCATGCGGGCGGTCCGGGTAGACGTCGGCTAACCTGGCATAAGGTTTGCTGTTGAATGTCATTGCGGGAGGGTGTCCGGAATCTATCCAGACTCCCAAGAGTGAGGATGCCAAGCTTCCGGTACAAAGCAAGGAATCGACAAGGGACGGCGGTGAGCGGTGCCATGGAGGCCGATGATCCGGTCGCCGTCGCGGACCGCCTCTTCGAGGCAGGCTACACCCCGATCTCCATCGAACGGAGGAGGCTGGAACAGGACTTCTGGAAGAGACTTCCCCGTTTCAGCCGGGTCAAGGCGGAAGACCTCATCTTCTTTACCCGGCAACTGGCCACCTTGCTGAAAGTGGGGATCCCGATCCTGGAAGCCTTCGACACGCTGGCCAGGCAGACCGGGAACCGGAGGCTCCGACGGGTCCTCCTCGACATCTCCCGGGAGGTGGAGGCCGGCTCCTCCCTTTCCGAGGCCTTCGGCAAACACGCTGAAGCGTTCTCTGAGGTCTACGTGAACACCATCAGGGCCGGCGAGGCAGGGGGTTTCCTGGATCTCGCGCTGGAGCGGCTGGCCACCTTGGCCGAGCATGAAGCCCAGACGAAGGCCAAGATCAAGGCCGCCACCCGGTACCCCATCTTCGTCGTGACGGCCATCGCAGTGGCCTTCTCCATCATCATCCTCTTCGTCGTCCCCAAGTTCGCCCTTCTCTACGGCGCCTTCAAGGCAACCCTTCCCCTCCCCACCAGGGTTGCCATCGCCCTGAACCGGGTCGTCCAGGCATACTGGCCCTTCGCCATAGGAGGGATCGTCGCCATCGTCGTCGCCTTCAGGTTCTCCCTCAGGATCCCCGCGGGGAGACTCCGGTGGGATACCCTGAAGCTCCGCTTCCCCATCATCGGACCCCTGGTCACGAAACTCACCATGTCCCGCTTCGCCCATATCCTGGGGATTCTGACGAGGAGCGGCATTGCCATCCTGAAGTCCCTGGAGCTCACCGCCCGGGCGGTGGGGAACGTGGCCGTCGCTCACGCCATCGAAGGGGTCTATCAGGAGGTGGAGAAGGGACGGTCGTTAGCCGAACCTATGGCCAGGGACCCCTTCTTCCCCCCCCTCCTTGTTCAGATGGTCGCGGTAGGGGAGAAGACGGGGGAGCTGGATGGGCTGTTGCAAAGGATCTCAGAACACTACGACATGGAGGCCGACTACACCATTAAGAACCTGGCCACTGCCCTGGAGCCGATCCTCCTGCTCGTCGTAGGGGCGATGGTCTTCTTCCTCGCGTTAGCGGTCTTCCTGCCGATGTGGGATATGGTGAAGCTCGTCAGGCGGTAACAGAAACATACTCACCGTTCAAGGAGGGAAACCGATGACCAAAGCGTTGAGGAGCCAAAAAGGCTTCACCCTGATCGAGCTGGTGATCATCATCGTCCTCCTGGGGCTTCTGGCCGCCGTGGCCATCCCCCGCTACATCGATCTTCGGGAGGATGCCAGGAAGGCAGCGGCCAAGGGCAACCTGGATGCCGCCAGGGCCGCCCTGACCCTCGACTTCGCCTCCGCCGTCGTGAAGCAACAGAGCTATTCCCTGACGATCACCACCGGCAACATCACCAGCGTCATCGAGGCCAGGCTGGAGAGCCCCCCCAAGTACCCCTCGGGCTTCTCCTGGGTGACGGTCTCTAACGGCAGCAGCACCAGCCCGGCGAGGGTGTCCGCCACCCTGGATGGGGTGGATGTGACCACCCTATAGGAAAACCGGTCGGCGGTGAATCGTTAGGAATGGTGAGGAGAAGTTGGTGGAGCGCGTCGGGAAGCGAATGAAGCGGTGAATCGTCAGGAAGATCGAGAAGGTTCGTGGCGTCCTGCCCCGTACCCGCCTGAGATCTATGCTTTCCGGATCTCCGCCATCCGGGCCCTCGCGGCATTGAAAGAGGCCCTGGAAGAGCATGGCTTCCAGGGGGAGGCCAATAGGGTAGCCGAGGTCATCGAAGCCATCTACAACCTGCTCCCGACTCCCCAGGAACCTGAAAGGTAGACCGGGCAGGATCAAAGGGAACATCCCTATGGTATAAGGGAGGCATGGCCCCGCGGACCGAAACGTTGATCGTAGCCTATGGCAATAAACTCCTGCTCAGTTTTACGGCGGTGCGGGAGCCGCTCGAAGGCCGGTGGCTGGAAGGGGACGTTACGAACCGGCTAAGTGAGATGTTTTCCCTCTTGCGGCGGTGATGGAAAAGCCAAAGATCCTCGTGGTCGATGACGAGCCACAGGCCTTAGAACTCCTCAAGGCTTTTCTCCAGATCAAGGGCTATGCGGTCATGACCGCATCGAGCGGCGCCGAGGCCCTGACGGTTCTTGAGGAAAGGCGACCCCATCTGATCCTCCTTGACGTCATGATGCCCGGGATGGATGGCCTGGAGACCCTCCGTCGGATCCGGGAGAGGGACCAAGCGGTTGGGATCCTGATGATCACCGCCGCCAATGATGAAGAGATCGCCAAAAAGGCTGTAAGGCAAGGGGCCTATGACTATATCACAAAGCCCATCGACCTTGCGTATCTTGAGCTGGCCATCCTGACCCGGCTGGCGAAATCCTGAGGAGAGGTTTCAGTGTACGAGGCTTACTGGGGCCTGAGCCGGATGCCGTTTCAGAACGTCCCCGATCCCACGTTCTTTTGCCCCCTTCCTGCCTATCAGGAGATCCTGGAGAAGCTCCTTTACGTCGTCCAATATAGCAAAGGGGCCGCGTTGCTCACAGGGAATGTGGGGTGTGGGAAGAGCACCTTGAGTCGAGTCTTCATCCTGCACCTTGAGGAGGAGAAGTACGATGTGGGTCTCGTGATTAACCCCTCTGTCCCCTCGGAGGAACTTCTCTACGAGGTTGCCTTACAGCTCGGTCTCTCGCCGCCTAGCTCCCATCGACCCACCCTCTTCCGTTCCCTGTATGACCACCTCCTGGCGAATGCCCAAGAGGGGAAGGTCACGGTCATCATCATCGATGAAGCCCAAACGATCAAGGATGAGTCTGTCTTCGAAGATTTGAGGGTGCTCTTAAATTTTCAGCTCAACGACCGCTATCTCTTCTCCTTGATCCTCCTTGGGCTTCCGGAGCTGAAGGTGACGCTTGCCCGGCTCCCGCCGCTGAATCAACGGATCGCCCTCCATCTGAACTTGAGCCCCCTCAACCAGGAAGAGACGGCCCTTTACATCGACTTCCGCTTGAAGAAGGCTGGGCAGACAAGGCGGATCTTTACCAACGAGACCATTAAGGCGATCCACCAAGAGGCGGGGGGGCTCCCTCGGAGCATCAACAACCTCTGCGACCTCTGTCTCTTTGAGGGCATGAGAAGGAAGGCGAAGGAGGTCGATGCCTTACTGGTCAAAGTGGCTTTGGCCTTAACGTAAATCCTCTGAGGAAGGTAAGGATACAGCGGGGTGAATGACATCGTCAAGGGTGGTGGCCATAGGCCGGCATCACCGCGGGAGGTCAAGGGGGCTCCCCGAAGGATGAGCGACCTGGTCCGGAGGGGGGAGAAGCCTGCTCCTCCAGTCCAAGACAGTGTCCCCCCAGAAGGCAGCCCATCAGAAGATCAAGCCTCTCAGAGATCCTCGAGCGGGCTCGGCGTCCTCATCCGGAAGGGAGTCGAGGTCTCTCCGGCCTTGAGGACTGGTTCTCCGGAAGGCCCCCTCCCTCCCCCTCTCCTTTCCGCGGGGGAGGACAGGGGTGCGGGGACCCGCGAGACGACCGATCAGGTGTTCCAACGGGCGGTCAGCGTCGTCGAGGGGATCCTCCAAGCGGTCAGAGGCCAGGTCCCCTTTTCCATCGCCAACGCCGAGAAGACAGTGGAGGCCCTGCTCCAGAGCCTCCAGGCTGGCGATGCCCTGCTGGTTCCCTTCTTTAGCGGGGGGAGCCCTTCCCCAAGCCCTGCCCGGGAGGTGGTGAACGTCTGCATCATCGTGTTGCAGATCGGCCTCGAGCTGGGCTATGCCCCGGAGGAGCTTCGCAAGCTGGGCTTGGCGGCCATCCTTCATAATGTCGGGATGGCCCGTCTCCCGAAGGAACTGCTCGAGAGACAGAGCCCCTTGAATCCAAAGGAGAGGACTTCGCTGGAGCAGCACCCGAAAGAGGGGGCTCGGCTGCTCCAGGGCTTGGGGCCCCGATATACCTGGCTGGCCGAGGTGATCCTCCAGGTTCATGAGCGGATGGACGGGTCAGGTTATCCGAATGGACTCATGGGACAGCAGATCCACGAATACGCCTCCATCGTGGGGTTGGCTGATATCTACGAGAGCCTGGTGCATCATCGGCCGTTTCGCCGACCCCTTGGGCCCCTGGAGGCCCTCAAGGAGCTGCTGAAGCGGGAACGGACCACCTTCCCCGAACGGATCCTGAAGGCCCTGATCCGGGCCTTGTCTACCTTCCCGGTAGGGAGCCTGGTCCGCCTGAACACGGAGGAGATCGGTCGGGTCGTGGCGAAAAATAAAGACTTTCCCCTCCGCCCGGTTGTGGAAGTCCTCGTCCGTCGGGGAAAACGGCTCGAGGAGCCCGTAGTGATCGATCTGAGCCAAAACCCTCTCCTCTACATCCAGGACTCCGTCGTCCAAGAGGACCTCCCATGAGGTGGTCTGAAATGGCAAAGGGCAGAGGGCTA
>JACQHM010000230.1 GCA_016199025.1 Candidatus Methylomirabilota bacterium
GGCCTGGACCGTATAGCCACGGAGTTGTTCCAGGGAAAGCTTCCCCTCGTACAGCTCGGCGAAGAGCGGGTGGAAGATCACCCGTTCCTGGAGGGGAGAGACTTCGTCAGCTAACTGTTTCAAAAAGGGCGTCTGCATCAGGCTCATGGCCGTCACCTCACCTCTTCTGTTGTTCCTCTTTTACATCGATGCCAGGAGATCTGGCTGCGAGCGTACCACCCTACCAAGACAGAAGGCGGGAGATGAGCATCACCTCCAGCATCTCCTCCGTTCCTTCTCGCGGGGAAGATCATGGTGGACGCCTAGCCTCAGGCCCTGGATGCTCGGTTCAATCATCCTGACCCCGCTCCTCCTGAGCGTCTCGACGCAGGAGTCGAAGCGTTTCTTCGTAGATCGTCTGACGAGGCCCTACGGCCACAACCTCTATGGCCCCTGGGGCCACACGATAGATAATCCGAAGCCGCCCGACGCGAACACTCCGCAAGCCGAGGAGTTCCTCTCGCAGGGCCTTGCCATGGTCGGGATTGATGAGCACCACCGCCAATGCCGCTCTGACCTTCTTCTTGAGCCTCGGGTGCATGTGCCGGATCAGGGCACGGACCTCTTCAGGAACCCGGAGCTTGCGAGGGGTCACCTTTGTCCTCGGGCACCATCAATGTTCGCCCCTGAACAGCTCCTCGAGGGTATAAAGCCGCTTTGTTCGTCTGAGGCTCCGCAGCCCTCGGCGGATCTCCTTCATCAGCTCGGTGTTCGATCGGATCGCCACGGTTTCTTTCCAACTGTCGAACTCGTCCGGACTGATCAGAACGGCTGCCGGCTTCCCGTTTCGCGTAATAGTGATCTGCTCATCCTGCGAGCTGATTTCGTCAATGAGCTGGCTCAGCTTCATCTTGACTTCTGACAGAGGGAGCGTCTTCATGGCATTGATCCTCCTGTGGGTTGACCAGAATCATGACCAAATCCTGCCACGGGTAGGACCGTCCTGTCAATGGGCCTCTTTTATTCACCCAGCTTCAGGACCTTTGCCCCCTGGAGGCTGCGGTAGCGTTCCGGATGGCAGGTGAGGAGCATGATCTGGAGGCGTTCCGCCGCCTCCTCGAGAAGGGCCAGGAAACGTTCTTGGCGCCGGGGGTCGGTGTTCACCAGGGCATCGTCGAGGACAAACAGCATCCGTTCTGTCCCGGCGAGGTACTGGCCCAATGCTAAGCGCGTGATCAGGAAGAGCTGTTCCTTCGCCCCCGTCGAGAGGGCGTCCACCGGCTGCTCCTCGGCCCCATCGACCCGGACCGAGGAGAGGGTCAGGTGTTCATCAAAGATCGCCTCGCGCCCTTCCCGCCCTGTGACCCGGGCGAATAACTCCGCGACCCGTTCCTCGATGGGCTTGGTCAGCGCCGCTGTCACCACCTTGCGCCTTTCCTCAAGAAGGCGGAAGAGCACTTTCACCGCCCTGGCCCGGCGATCCACTTCCACGTGGCGGGCCCGGGCGAGGGCCAACGCCTCTTCCTTCTCGGCCCGTTGAGAGTAAAGCCCCTGGGCACCCGCCTGGTCGAGGAGGGTTTGGAGACGGATCATCTGATCCCGATTGGCGTCAAGATCTTCCTGGATCCGTTTCCTGGCCTCATCCAGGCGCTTCCCGCGGAGTTCCGGGTCTTCGGTTGGTGGCGGCAGCTCTCTCTCCAACTCGCGGACCTTCTCCTGGGCGGCCTCCCGCTCTCGCCGGGCCTCCTGGTATCGCTGTTCGATCGCCTCCTCACCCCCATGAGTCCGGACGAGATCCTCGATGGTCTGGAGAGCCCCTCTCAAGTCCGACTCTACCCTGGCTCTCTTCTGAAGGTGATCGGACCGGGTCCGCTCCAATACCCGTTCTGCTTCGACCGCCTCATCCCGCTCTTTTTCTTTGGCGCGAAGGGTTCGGACCGACTCCTCGAGGGCTTCGTTCAGGACCTCCTCGTGGGGAAGGTCTGCCGCTCGCAAGGTTTCGACAGTCAGGCCGAGCCCCTCACACGACGCCCCCAGCTCCGCCGACTTGGTCGCGAACGCCCTCTTCAGACCTGCTAGATCCCGGTGATCACCGGCGATGCCCCGGATTTGATCATCCAATCCCTTGACTTCTTTTGTGAGATCATGGCAGCGGACTCTCAGGAGGGCCAGGTCCTCCACCGTTTGCACGCCGAACCCGTGGAGGTGCTGGTTCAAACGCGCTTCCACCTTGTCCCGTTCCTCGCGGAGGGAACGGATCTCTCCAGCCCCCGAGCGGACCTCAACAACCCCGACCCCTTCCAGCATCAGCGAGGCACGGTCGGCCGATGAGAACTCTCGTTCCCTGCCAGGCTCCAGGGAGAGCGTCTCTGTTCCCTCGGAGCCCTCGAAGACCACCGTCCGGGCTTGATCGAGACGGACAAAGATCGTGAGCCCGGCACTCTTCAAGGCCCCATCCAGCTCCCGGAGCTTGTCGGCCCATTCCCGCGCCTGCTGGACATCAGCAGCCCTGGGCGCCCGCAACCCTTCCAGCTCCTCGGCCAGGGCTCTCCGTTGGGTCGAGAGAACCTCCACCTCTCTCACGAGACGGGCCAGGCGATCGATCTCCTCCGCCGCTCCCTTGGCCCGACGCAGCTTGATCGCCCGATCTCTCTGTTTATCCAGGTGGTCGGTCTCTTCCCGGGCGCGGACGAGTTGGGCTTGCACTTCCTTCGCACTGGCCTCGAGGAGAGACCCCCGTTCTTCCAGGGAAGTCAGGGTCGCATCGAGACCCCAGATCTCGGCCTCCTGCCCCGCCCGGAGCTTCGTTGCATCGGCCAGCAAGACCCGGTCCCGGTCAGCCTGCCGGAACCGTTCCTCTCGGGTGGCGAGATCTCGCCTGGCCAGCTCGATCTTTGTCTTCAGGTCCCGCACCCGCTCCACTTCTGCACGGATCGCCTCCCGTTCGGCCTCAACGTCCCTGAGATCTGCCTCCAGGCGGTTCCGGTCGGCTTGAAGGTCCTCCAGGGCTGAAGCATTGCGCTCCGCTTCGGCGTGGCGCCCCCGAAGGTCCTGGACCTCGGCTTCGAGGTGGGCGACCTCCTCCTGAAGGATCAATACCTCGACCCCCTTCCGGTAGTCGCCTCGGGCCTTGGTGAAGAGGGCAAAGTACTCTTCTTCCGTCAGCTTCACCAGTGCCGCCTCTCCAGGGTCCACCGTCAGTTGGCCGAGGGCCGCCCGGATCCGTCCCTGCACGGCCTCGTTCACTTCGGGAGTGATGAATCCCTCAGGCCCTTGGGGGACCCAGAGGAGCCGCGCCAGCCCCCGATGCTCGGCCTTAGCCAGCCCGCGCCCCGGACGCTCGCCCAGGAGGATCTCACGGATGCGGTCGTCTGCCGCATCCCCGTCGGCCAGGGGCTCATAGCGGGACTCCGTCCACTCCAGGAGCCGGCAGGCAGGGTCGGCAAGGAAGGTCTTTTCCAGACGAAAGCGTCGTCCACCGGTTTCGAAATCCACCTGGACCTTTGGAGCGAGGGCCGTCCCCCATGGTCGGGCCGCCTCAAGGCCGCCCATCGTCCGGTACGGCGTAAAAAACCCGTGGTGGAGCGCGAGGAAAATCGTGGATTTGCCCGATTCGTTGGGTCCGACGAGCAAGTTGAGACGAGGATCAAGCTCGTCCAGGACAACCCGGTCCCGGAAGCAGCGGAACCCCTCCACGGCGATCCGATGGAGGATCACGGCCACACCTCGCCGACGAGAGAGCCCAGGAGGTTCACTGCCTCCCGGAGGATGTTCAGATCAGCCCCGGATTCTTCGAGGATCTTACGGAGTGTGGTAGCGTCCAAGGGTGTCACTCCCAGATCCTCGACACCGGCCAACAGAGGACTCTCGCCCTCCCCGCCGGTGGACGGCAAGGGGTTCACCATGACACCGAGGGCGGCCAGGTCTCCCAGCACGCCGGCGAGAAGGGGGTGGGCCGCCGCCAGCTCCCGGAGTCGGCCCTGCCTGACCTCGGGGGTCAGCCGGGATCGATCGAGATCCAGGAAAAGCAGTCGGGCGCGAATCCACGCGCCAAAGTCCTCGATCACCGCCTTCCCATCCGGGCCTAGCCACCCTTTGAGCCGGAGGCGGAGGAGGGTCTTGGCTGGATCCGGGAGGGCTTCCACCCGGCGCCGAAGGGTTCGAAGGATGGGATCGCTTGGCTCTTTGACCTGCTCCTCCCAGGACTCCCAGCGGAGGACGCCTGTCTTCATCCGCTCGACCTTGGGGACAGCTCCCGGCCCCTCGATGGTGACCAGGGCAGCGGTGCCGCTCTCCCGTTCGTCAAAGCCTGTGGGTTCGGGGGTCCCCGGATAGACTGTTCGTCCATCATGGGCATAGAAGGAGTGCCAGTGGCCCAGGGCCAGGTAGTCCAGGCTGGCACGATGAGCCGCATCCAGGGTGATGGGGAAGTCATCGGGCTGATACTTCCCCTCGATCCGAAGGGACCCATGGGCGACGCCGATCCTGATCATCCCCTCTTTGGGTGAGTTTGGCAGGTGGGCCGTCGGGTCCAGCGCGGAACGCTTCTGGCAGACAGGTGCTGGGAGGAGGACCGCGTCGGTGCCCGGGATCGGGATGGAGACCGCCTTGCGGATCACCTGGACATTGGTTGGCAAGTTCTGGAAGGGTCGGCGGGCATAGATCGAGCCGGGACCAAGATGGTCGTGGTTTCCGGGGAGGATGAAAACTGAGAGGGGAGCGGCGTCGCTTAAGACCCGGAGAACCTGGTGCACCAGACTGTCAGCCACCTGATTGTCTTCAAAGGTGTCCCCCGCCAAGAGGATGAATTGGGCGTCACGCTCCCTGGCCAGGTTCACAACCCGGGTCGCAGCCTCCAGACGGGCCTCCCTGACCCTTCTGGCCGCCTCGGCCACATAGTCGGCCCGCATCCCGATCTGCCAGTCCGCCGTATGCACGAATCGAAGCATCGGTCCCTCATGGGTAAGCGGTTACTTTCAGTGGTCAGCTTTCAGCTTGGTATGAATGTACAGGGAATCGGTCTCAGGCGTCAAGAAAAACGCTTAAAAATCCCCCTTCCCCTCTTTCCCAAAGGGGGGGTGGGGGGATTTGAGGACCACCTTCCGGCCGCTTCGCCACTGGATCAGGAGGACCTGGTGGCCGATCTGGCGGCCGGTCACGGGATCCAACTGGAAGCGTCCAAAGAGGGTCGTTGTCTCCAGGCCATGGGCCGCCGCCAGGAGCCGTTCATCGTCCAAGGTTCCGGATAGCCGAAGGCACTCCGCGAACAGGACCCCTGTGGCGAAGGCTTGAGCGGCAGGATACTCCGGCTCATGATGGAAAGCCGTCTGGAAGGCCGAGACAAACCATGAAGAGCTTGGCCCCGTGAGGATGTCAAGCGGGACTCCCGGCTCCCACTGGCTCGGCCCGATGATCCCTTCGGCTGGATCGCCAAGCTCTTCATAGAAAGCCTCGAGCCCTGCCGCAACGACTGCCAGGGTTTTGACACCTGGGAGGAGCGCCCGCTCTCGGACGATGGCGTCGTCGTCGTCAAAGCTCCCCACCCCGATGAGGAGCTCTGGCTCGTCTTTGAGGGCCTCATGGAGGACCCGGATGGGTTCTTGGAGAGGCGAATCGAAGGGGATCAGACGGATCAGGTCAAACCTGGCTGCTTTGGCACCCTCCGCCGCACCGCGGGCGACCTGGGCGGCAAAGCTCCCGGCCGTGGCGTGAAGAATGACGATTCGACGGACCTCAGGGTCTTTTTGCTTGATGAGGCGGGGGAGGGCTCGCAGGTAGTCGCTGGCCGGGCTCAGCACGCTGACCAGATGGCGGAAGCCCTGCTGGAAGATCGCATCGGAGGCCCCCCCATGGTTCCAGAGGATCTTCCCGTGGGCCTCGGCCAACGGGGCGACCGCCCTGGTCAGGCCGCTGGAATAAGGGCCGAAGAGGAGATCGACCTCGTCCTGGGTCAAGAGGCGAAGGACGTGCTCTTTCGCCCGCTCTATGCGGCTCTCATCGTCGTAGGTGATCAACTGAACTGGGCGAGGAGGCCCGGAGAGGCCCACAGGGAGTCCACCTGCTTCGTTGACATAATCCACCCAGAGCCGGAGGCCGTTCAGGGCCTCTTTCCCCTGGCGCTGGAATTTCCCGCTCAAGGAGAGGGAGACCCCGGCAAGGATCTCGGTCCGAGGAGCCATGCTCGACCTTCACCCTGGAACCGGTTTCGTCCCTTAACGTTTCACGCCAACCACGATGACCCAGGTCTGGATGAACATCAGTTCATTGTCGCGCATAAAGGGACGCATGCCGGTTATCCTCCCTCCCTTCAGCTCCTCGGTCAGCTCTTCCAGGATAGTTCGCCACATCTTGGGCCCGGGAGCTGTTAGATCCATCCAGCGGGTGACGTTGACCTCGACCTCCCGGGACACCGTATGGACAATCTCCAACCCTGCCGTCTGCATGACGCTTCTCAACTCACCGGCCAGGAGGGCTCGGGTATGGGAGGGATCCCGCAGCCGTTCCAATCGGTTATAGGTTGCAGCCAACGTCCCATCGTCTGGGGAAACAAGATCAATAATGGCGACCTTCCCACCCGGGCGACAGACGCGTACCATCTCTTTGACCTGGATCTGGGGATCCTCAAAGTGGTGAATCGAAAAGCGACTGACGACCCTGTTAAAGGAATCGTTGGGGTAGGGGAGATCCTCAGCCAATCCTTGCACGAAGACAATGTTTGTAAGACCGTCGTGTTTGGCCTGAGAGCGTCCCTGCAAGAGCATCTCGGGTGTCAGGTCTAAGGCGACGACCCGTGCCACATGCGGAGCCATGGCCCGACTTAAGAGACCCGTACCGGCCGCGACGTCCAGGACGTCAAAGTGAGGTTGCAGATCCAGGTTGTCCGCCATCCATTGCAGGTACTCTTGACTCGAAAGGGTAAGCCCCTTGCCTTCAAAACGGTGGGCTTGTTTGCGAAATTGTCTTCTCACCACCTGGCGATGGTCTTCCATCCTAAAAACTCCCCCGGCTTTCTGCCTTCCGGGAAGTCCATGAGGAAGATGGTGGCGTCGATGAACACAGGGCTGCCGGCCGGGATCGCCTCAAATCCCATAAAAGGGCTCTTCCTGTAAGATTTCGGCGACGGGCTTCTCATCGGCTCTTAAGGCCCCTTTGGTTTCCTCGACGATGCTTCTGGTGCTGCTGGCGCCTCTTCCAAGCTGGTTGAGCTTTTTCCTTTCCTTCACTGCCAAGAGCCGCGCCTTGACGAGAAGCTCCTCCGGCAGAATGGTCCCCACCTTCTTTCACACGGCTCCTCACCAGACGACCAGTGCTCCGCTCAAAGACATCGATAAGCCCCCCACGCTTCGCGATCCGGTCTGCGACAGCGGCCAACTTTTCCACAAGCAGGCGGTCTTCCACGGCAATTCTCACCGCTTCGGATTCGCTGTCCACCTCCAGGAGCCGTTGCAGCTCCTTGATGCTCGCCGGGCTGACGACTAAGTTTTTGCGGACATAACCCTTCTTGTCCCTCCCCATACGGAGCCCTCACTGTTATGTAGTTGTTCGATAGGAGTATACACATAATTTTATCCATGAGCAACCGACGTGGTTCCAAATCAGACAATTTCAGATAAGCCTGCTGCTCCGCTATTGGAGCCTTCATGAGACGCCAGGGCTCAAAACAAATCCCCCCACCCCCCCTTTAGAAAAGGGGGGAAGGGGGGATTTCCCGTTCCAGAGGATCTTCTCGTGGGCCTCGGCCAACGGGGCGACCGCCCTGGTCAGGCCACTCGAAGAGGGGCCAAGCAAGGTCCCGAAAGACCCAGGGGCGGCCCTCCTTCCGCATTGACATGATCTACTGGGAAGAGGAGACTGGCTTACCCTGATGATTCCGCCGATCGGAGCTTTTCGATCAGCCCTTTGACTTGCGCCAATGAATGACGAACGTCGTCCTCCGTTAAAGCAGCCTCAGTGATGAACGGATAACGCTCCACCA
>JACQHM010000249.1 GCA_016199025.1 Candidatus Methylomirabilota bacterium
ACAGACGGTGCGGTGCGTAATTTCGCCGACTGTCCGCACTAAACCCCACAGTCGGGGGGAGAGTCCGTGCGGGGCGACGGCCCGCCCCTCTCGGACTCTCCCCCGGACTGTGCGGTTTAGTGCGAACTGTCGCCTAAATTATGCACCGCACAGTAATTTCCCGATCATCTGGACGTCTCCATTGCGCATGGCTCCCTGACTTTTCCCTTTACCTGATGCTAGCGGTCGTGCTAGAGTACAATCCCGTACTTGATCTTGGACAGGACCAGTCTCTCGCTGAGGAAGGATGAACGAAGAACTCGAACGTAAGGAGGAAAAGACCCTATGCGAAGGATGGGAACGGTTTACCGCTGGCTGTTGATCATCGCCATGGCAGTGTCTTTCGGGGTGTGGGTCGGTCCGATGCCCCTTACCGCTCAGGATCAACCAAGGCCCCGTCCGAAGGTCCTCTTTGAAAAAGCTGTGGAGCTCCCCTCAACGCACGTCAAGGTGCTGGCCAGACTCGGGACGTTTCCCGCCGGATTCAAAACCCCCGTGCATACCCACAAAGGCCCGGGGCCCCGCTACGTGTTACAGGGAAAGGTGCAAATCGTGGAGGGCGGAGAAACGCATACCTATAGTGAAGGGGAAGTCTTCTGGGAATCAGGCATTCCCATGACGGCCGAGAATGTCGGCGAGGGGGAGGCCAAGCTCCTCATTATTGAAATGCTTCCAGTCGAATAGCCGTCAAGCACCTACATGCCACGGCCGCCGTTGACTTCCAGCACCGCGCCCGTCATGTAGCTGGAGTCCTCCGAGGCGAGGAACACCACGACGTTGGCGATGTCCTCGGGTCGGCCGACCCGCTGGAGGGGGATCTCGGCGATCTTCGCCAGCCGGATCTCTTCCGGGATGCTCCGGGTCATGTCGGTGTCGATGAAACCTGGTTGGATGGCGTTGACGTTGATGTTGTACCGGGCTAGCTCTTTGGCCACCGCCTTGGTCAGCCCCACGATCCCGGCCTTGGCCGCGCTGTAGTTGGTCTGGCCGATGTTCCCGACCTTCCCCGACAGAGAGGAGAGGTTGATGATCTTGCCGAACCGTCGCTCCCGCATCCCCTCCATCACCGCCTGGCAACAGAGCCAAGCCCCCTTCAGGTGGACGGCGATCACCTGATCGAAGGCCTCCTCGGTCATCTTGTGGAGCATGGCATCCCGGATGACCCCCGCGTTGTTGACCAGGATGTCGATCTTGCCAAAGGCCTCCGTCACCCGGGCAACCATCGCGGTCACGTCGGCTTTCTGACTCACATCGGCCCTGATGGCCAACGCCTTTCGCCCCAACGCTTCGACTTCCTTCGCCACCGATTCGGCCGAGGCCAAGTCGATGTCGCAGACGGCAACATCGGCTCCCTCCCGGGCCAGGGCGAGGCAGGTGGCACGGCCGATCCCCCGGCCGCCGCCGGTGACCAGGGCTACCCTTCCTTCGAGCCTCATCGAAGCCTCCTATCCCTCCTGGCCGGGTTTCCGGGCCACCATGACGGTCCGCTCGCCCTGCTGGACGACCTCCCCCCGCTGGTTGATCACCTTCGTGTCGAAGACGACGATCCCCCGATCGGGCTTCTTCGTCTCCCGGACCGACTTGACCGTCTGCTCAACGTGAATGGTATCGCCGATCCTGATCGGCCCGGTGAAGGCCCAGGTCAATCCCAGGAACGCGATCACCGTCCCCTCGGTCAAGCCCAGGGTGGCGGTCAGCCCAACCGCATAGGAGAGGCCGAGGAGGCCGTGGGCAATCCGCTCGCCATAGATCGTCTGCTTCCCGAATTCCGCATCAATGTGGAGCGGGTTGTCGTCGCCCGTCAGCGCTGCGAAGGCCACGATGTCGGCCTCGGTGATGGTCCTGGCCCGGGTGACGAACCGCTCACCGACCGTGAACTCCTCGAAGTACCGACCGCGATAAGGTTCCATGGTCTTCCTCCTTGCTGCTTCGCTAGTTCGCCGGACGGAACTGGTAGAGGGTGATCGTGTCGCTCACCGGCTCGAAGAGGACCTCCACCGGCATCCCGATCCGAACGGCCTCCAGCTCGCACCCGACGATGGTGCTCATCAACCGGACCCCTTCCTCCATGTCGATCAGGGCCACGACGTACGGGACCATAGCGGCGAAGGCCTCGGAGGCGGGCCTGTGGCAGATGGTGAACGAGTAAACCGTCCCACGGCCGGTGGAGGGCACCCAGTCGGCCTCGCCGGAGAGGCAATACGGGCAGAGGGCGCGGGGGTAGAACCGGAACCGGCGGCAGGCACGGCACCGCTGGAAGAACAGTTCCCCCGCCTTGGTCCCCTCCCAAAAGGGGAGGGTCTCCTGGCTTGGGATTGGCAATGGTTTCTCCGATGTCGCCACGATCAGCCCCTTCCCAAGATCAGCGTCCCGTGCGAGCTGAAGACGCCGCCGGTCCCGTGAACCAGGGCGACCTCTGCCCCGGAGACCTGCCGCTCCTCTGCCTCGCCCCGGAGTTGGTGGACCGCCTCGATGATCAGGAAGATCCCGAAGACGCCCGGGTGGCAGTAGGAGAGGCCACCCCCCGAGGTGTTCATGGGAAACGGCCCGCCCGGCGCGGTCCGCTGGCCCTGGATGAAGGCCCCCCCTTCTCCCTTCTCGCAGAAGCCCAAGTCCTCCAGCGACAGGAGGACCGTGATGGTGAAGGAATCGTAGATCTCTGCCACGTCGATGTCCTCGGGCCGGAGCCCGGCCATGGCGAAGGCCCGGGCCCCTGTCTCGACGGCGCCGGTCCGGCAGAGGTCCGGCATCTGACTGATGATCTGGTGGGTATGCCCCTCCGCCGCTCCCAGGACCGTCACCAGTCGCCTTCGGAGATCTTTCGCCCGCTCTTTCGTGGTGACGACCACGGCACCGCCACCGTCGGTGACCAGACAGCAATCGAGGAGATGGAGGGGTGAGCTGATCATCGGGGAGGCCAGGACATCGGCGATGGTGATCGGCTCACGCTTCATCGCCTTTGGGTTCAGGGCCGCCCACTTTCTGGTGGCGACGGCGATCTCCGCCAGTCGCTCGCTGGTGGTGCCATAGAGGTGCATGTGGCGCGTGGCAGCCATGGCGTAGGCGCCGATCGGCAAAAGCAGGCCGAAGGGGGCCTCAAACTGCATGGCGGGAAACCAGGGTTCCATCGCCCTCCCCCCCAGTTTCCGCGACCGATCCGAGGCCTGGGTGCTGCCGTAGGCGATGAGGGCCACCTGGCATAGCCCGGTCGTGATGGCGGCGGCCGCATGTTCCACGAAGGCCACTGGTGTCGAGCCGCCCAGGAAGGTCGAGTCGGAGTAACGGGGCCGGAGATTCAGGTACTCGGCCAGGAAGAGGGACGGCATCCACTCCAGACCGAAGGTAAAGACCCCATCCACCTCGTCCTTAGTAAGGCCGGCGTCCTCCAGGGCCGCTTTGGATGCCTCGGCCGCCAGTTGGGCGGCGGTCTTCCCAGGGACCCTGCCCAGGTCTGACTCGGCCACGCCGACGATGGCGATCTCTTTGAAGGGACTTCTGACCACAGCCTCCCGAGCAACCTCCAGCACAGCGATGGCCTGCTCTCGGCTTACCGACGGAAACTCATCGAGAAACACGTCGAGACTGTCACCTGCTTCGAGGTAGTCGAAACAAGTTCTGTACGGGTACCCGCGTTCCGGGGAATACTGGAGTGCCGCCAAGAATCTCGGGGTCGCTTTGAATCACTGGTGCGCTGGGCTTCATCTGCCGTCCTCCTGTAACCCGGATCGGAATTGTACGACCAGCCGTCGTGGTGTGGTCGGGTAGAATTACGGCGCGTGTAGCCTTAGGCGGAGAGTTTCCAACACTCGCTTTTTCGATAGGTGAGGTGGGGTCCTAGTTCCCCCATAGCCCACGTTTCTGTAAGCCCCCCTCTCATCCCGGACGGTCGGATTTCCCGAATCCGGTTGGCAGCCCATGACGGGGTTTTGTCTCGCCACAGAGCCTTCCCAACGGCGGGGAGACTATCGTGCTCGCCCACATCCACCCCTCCCGCCCCTGGTTTGCTCCGTGGGTAGCCCCGGGC
>JACQHM010000231.1 GCA_016199025.1 Candidatus Methylomirabilota bacterium
AGTGGACCTGACCGAGGGAACCACGCGGGTCGAGGGAGTCCCAGAGATCATCTACCGGATGTACCTCGGCGGCAGCGCCATGGCCGTGGTGCCCATCAACGCCCAGACCATCACCCACATGGTGAACGCGACCCGGGCCCTCACTGGATGGGACACCAGCCTCTGGGAACTCATGAAGGTGGCGGAGCGGGGCGCCGCCCTGGCCCGCGTCTTCAACTGCCGGGAGGGGTTCACGCCCAAGGATGATGTGCTGCCGCCCCGGCTGCATGAGGCCTTCACCTGCGGGCCGTTGAAGGGCGTCCGGATCGATCCGGATCAGTTCGCCCGGGCCCTTCGGCTGTATTATCAGATGGAGGGCTGGGATCCCGACACGGGCTGGCCCACCTTCGCCAAGCTGGCCGAGTTAGGGATCGAGTGGGCGGCGAGGCCAGGGGACACCTGGTGAGAGGCTTCGCGGAGGATGGGTCGGCGGAATTCCCTTGGTGTTTGGCGTGGGGTGAGCTGGGTCGCGCCCGCCGGAGGCCCCAGTTGCTTGATGGCACGACTCCGGATTGATGACGCCGGGACAAGAAGGCGTGAGACGTTCGGGCGTGCTGGATTCGGGCGGTGGGATCTCCGATGACGGAAACGCGCTGGTCTCAGACTGGAGAGATCCGGCCCTCCGGCGAGCGGGAATTCGTCACCTCGCTGGTCCTGGACCCCCTGGCGCCCGTGGTGGAGGTGGGAGCGGGTGGCTGCGCCTGCCTGACCCTGGTCCTGGCGGGCCAAGGTCTCCGGATCCTGGCGATTGATCGGGATGCGGACGCGGTGGCATATGCCCAGCGGGTCCTTGCCGGGGCTCGCTTTCCGGGCATGGTAACCCTGGTGCAGGCAGATGCCGCCGCGCTCCCCCTCCAATCTGCCAGCATCCGGACCGTCGTCGCCTATGATGCCTTGCATCACGTAGAGGATCTACGTGGGGCCGTGGCGGAGATCGCGCGCGTCCTGCATCCCCGAGGTCGCCTGATCGTGAGCGATTGGGACGAGGCATCGAACGGGTTCCTGGGCCGTTTGACGCAGGCGCTCCGAGCCCACTTCCACAAGGTTGTCGTCATCCCGCGCGACGTGCGTCAGGTGTATCTCTGTGAACACCCGCGGCGAGTGGCATGGAGGGCTGGGCCATGGTTACACCGGAAATGATCAACGAAGCGTTGAGGGACGTCATGGATCCCGAGGTCCAGATGAACATCGTGGACCTCGGCCTCATCAGGGAGGTCCGGGTTGAGGAGGACCAGATCCAGATCAAGATGGTCCTCACCGTCCCCGGCTGTCCTCTAGCCAGGTATCTCTTTTGGAAGGTCCAGGAAAAGGTTGAAGCGGTATCCGAGGGGAAACGGGTGACCGTCGAGCTGTTGGATGAACCCTGGGTGCCGCCGTGGATGGAACGCCTGGTGGAAGGATAGCTCCTGAAAAAAAGGGTTGACAAGTGGGGGTTGGCAAAATATATTACTAAATGAGCATATAGCGATGGAGGATGAGCGGCATGGATGACCACCTGGAGCAGAAGGCGGAGTTTTTAAAAGCCCTGGCCCAGCCGACCCGGCTGAAGATCTTAGATCTTTTAAAAGATGGCGAGCGCTGTGTCTGCGACATCTTTCCAGCCATCGGTGAGCAGCAGTCGAACGTCTCCCGGCATCTTCAACTGATGAAGCGGGCCGGGGTGCTGGCGTCGCGGAAGGATGGGCTCCGGGTCCTGTACCGGATCAAGGATGGAAAGATCACGCGACTCTTAGAGGATGTGGATCTTCTCTTCGGAAGGGCTGGGTCGGCCAAAGGGAAGCGGTCCGCCGCTTAAGCCGTCTTTTTTTCTCCTCATTTATGAGTTAATGCTCATATAGTGTTAGATTCTCCTGATCAACCCCTATTCAAGGAGGATGCCGATGGTGGCTGATCTGATCTGGGCGGGCCTTGTGGCCCTTCGGGAGTACATTGCGCTCCACGTCCTGACGTGTCTCCTCCCGGCCTTCTTCCTGGCCGGGGCGCTGGTCAGCTTTATCTCCAAAGAGGCGATCATGCACTACCTGGGGGCTGCTGCCCGCCGGGTGACCTCCTTTGCCTACGCCACCTTCGGGAGCTTTTTCCTGGCTGCCTGCTCGTGCACCGTCATCCCCGTCGCCAGTGGTCTCTACTATGGCGGGGCTGGGATCGGGCCTGCCTTCATCCTCCTCTGGGTGGCCCCGGCGGCTAACATCCTCGCCCTGATCTACACAGGGGCCATCCTGGGGGGGGAGATGGCCCTCGTCCGGGTGGTGAGCGCGGTGACCATGGCGGCCGTCGTGGGGGGCGTGATGACCTGGGCCTTTAGGAAGGAAGAGGCCGCACGGGTTGAAGGATCGGTGACGCTGAACCCTGGGGTATTGGTCGCACGGAAAGACCTGGGGCTCCTCCTCCTACTCGTCCTGACCCTTCTGGCCCCCAACTATCTGATCCAGGAGGGACCCTATCGGCACAAGGTGTACGTGTTTGCCGTTGGTGCCATCGTCACGGCGGCGTATGCCCTGGCCGTGAAGACCCGGAAGGAGCTGTCGGCCTGGCTGGAGGAGACCTGGTGGTTCGTCCGGATCATCTTCCCTCTTCTCTTGGGCGGCGTCTTCCTGGTGGGGGTCATCGGGGCGGCCCTCCCGAAAGCCTGGATCGAAAGCTGGCTTGGCGGCTCGGGACTCTTCGCCTCGTTCGTTGCCACCCTCTTAGGGAGCATCAGCTACTTTGCCACCATGACCGAGGCCCCCTTTGTGGATACCCTGATGAAGCTCGGGATGGGAAAGGGGCCGGCGCTGGCCCTGCTCCTCACAGGCCCGGGATTGAGCCTATCTAACTGGCTGGCCATCGCCCGGGTCTTTGGGGCCAAAAAAGCCGTGGTGTACGTCCTCACCCTCATCGTCCTGGGGACGCTGGTGGGGTGGGTAGCAGGCAAACTGATCTTTTAACCGGAAAGGAGGAGGTCATGAAGATCGAGGTGTTGGGACCAGGCTGCTCCAGATGCAGGGCGACCGAGCAGAACGTCCACCAGGCGTTAAAGCAGTTGGGATTGGACGCCCAAGTCGTCCACATCGATGACATGAAGGAGATCGCCCGGCGGCGGGTGATGTTCACGCCGGCCGTCTTTATCAACGACCAACTCAAGGTCTCCGGCCGGGTCCCGAAGGTGCCGGAGATCGTGACCTGGCTGGCCACCGCCGCCCTGGAGGATCAAGTCGAAAGTGCGTGATTGAGAACCAGACCGGCAGCCGGGAGAGGATCTTCCATGAAGGGTCGTCGGCTTTGATGAGCTTCATGATCGCTCTGGATGTCCATCGTCAAGACTTGTAACTGTTGCGGTTTCTGGTTTAAAGGAGCCGATCGGCTGGTGCAGGATCTCCACCGGTTCGAGCATCCACCGATGGAGGAGGGAATAGTGGCGGTAGCAGGCTGGCATGTGGGAGCCCACGGAGGCGATCCCCACCACCAGGAGGAGGAGAACCACCCGGGCCTCCCAGAGGAAAGGGATCAGGAGCAGGATAGCGAGCTTGACCAGCACCAGGATCCCCTTCCCTAAGACAAACCAGTAGAGGCCTTCTGCGTGCACCTCTAGGGCGACCAGGCCAAGGCCGCTGAAGATCGTGAGCCAAAGGTACGGGAGGAGCTTCTCTGTTTCCACCTGAAAAGCATGGCCTCCGAGGAATACCCCAAAAACAGCCATGTGAAGGGTGCGGAAAGTAATGGACCAAGCCCGCGCCCCTGGACGGAACCTAATCTGCTTGGGAAAGAGCCAGCGCCGGATCGTCTCAACCATCTGTTCTAAAACCAAACTTGCATCCTTGAGAGAAGCTCCCAGGAGGTGTCTTCACCTTTGGCCAGCGTTTTGGTGGCCGGGTCAAAGCTGAAGGGGGTCCCCAGGTTGTTGTCGTACCAGTAGTTGGTCCAGTTGAACATCAACCTGGTCTGTCGGTTGAGGTACCAGTTCAGCCCCACGGTCAGACCCGTGGCCCCATTCTCGGCTGTGGTTCCCCCCCCGGTGATCCCATTGGTGATATTCCCATCGGCAAAGTCTAGGGGATCATCAGAGTTAAAATCGAGCCGCATCCCCCGGAGGGCTAGCTCCCACGCGCCAGGGCCGGCCTTCTCCCCGAAGGGCTTGAAGCTTCGCTTCGGGGTGATGGCCCCCGAGGTCTTCTCCTCCCCCGTGAGGAGATACGTCGCCGAGACGTACCAGGCCCTTGCCCGGATCGCATCCAGGTTCGTCCCCCCCGGCCCCAGGCCATCCCGGTCGCTGGTCACCTGGACGTATTCCGCCTTCAGCGAGGCCGGGCCGACCAGCCAGGCGATGTCTCCCCCCCACCGGACCCGGGTCCCCCGAACAGGATGGGGAGCAAAGAACCGGAACCGATTGCCTGTTTGGGCGTTCGTCCGGCCCTGGGGGCTGACGGCGGAATCTTGATCGCCCCAGGTCACATTTCCCCCGAGCTGGAGCCCCTTCAGCCAGAAATGCTTCGAGGGTTTGAAAGGAGTCAGCACAAGCCTGGCGGCCAGATCCTTCTCATCGTTTCCGTCGGCCACATCCTCTCCACTGCCGTTAAAGCCACCCAGGAAATAGCTCACTCTCTCCTGAAAGAGGCTTCCGTGGAGCATCACCCCAATGTCTACGGCCGGGACCAGCTCGTTCACCAACGAGCGCTCGACGAAGTCGATAAACACGGAGGAGGTCAGCTCCTCCAGGCTGAAGGGTTCCTTGTACTGCCCCACTCGAAGTTGAAGCTCAGGCATGGGGGCCAGTTCAGCCCAGCCGTACTTCAGGCTGATGCCATCGACGAAGTTTGCCTCGACAAGAAACCGGACCAGCTTAAAGAAGCTCCCTGTGACCCCAAGTCGGGCCCGCCGGATTAAGAACCGGTCATTCAGATCTACCCCCGTCAGGGTCCGGGCATCTCCCTCGGTGGCGTGGAAGTCGGACTGAACACGCCCGACGAGGAAGAATTCGTAGTTCCCGTCGGCCGACTTGAAAAACGGTCTCCCTTTCTCAACGCCCGCGACGAACCCCTTCTCCTCCTCTTTCTTAGCCCGTTGACTGAGATCCTGGTATTGAGTCTCCGTGATCGTCCCCTGTTGTTTCAGGATCTCCAGGATCTCATCCAGCACGGCCTTGTCCTTCTGCTCCTCGGCGGCCCAGACAGGGGAGGAGAGGGCCAGGAGAACCGTCATCGCGAAGAACGCTCCGCTGACCTTCTTCATACGGGACCTCCTTTTTGGACGGACACGGCTTCCTTACAAAGGTTACCTCTCGTCCTCTCTGTCCGTGGAGAGGAAGGGTCTTTACGACACCTTGACCAGTTTCACTTTCGTGTCGTAGAAGACGGCGCTTCCGCCGGTCAAGTCGGAGAGGCAAGTGTTTTTGAGGTGAGGATCGATCCGCATGGCGGCGTTAGCGTGGATCCCTGTGGCCCGCCGCGGATCGCCCTTGATGACCTTCCCATCCACGATCACATCGCTTGAGCCGTAAGCCCAGTGGCCGTGGCCTAACGAGAAGGCGATGACGCCCGGCCGGATTCCCTGGATCACCCGGATCTTCCCCACCATCGGGATCGTCCGGCCGTTCTTCAAGTCCCAGAGCCCCTGGGGGTTAGAAGCTGAGAGGATCCTAACCAGATCCCCCTCTTGAAGGCCGAGGCGGTTTGCAGTCTGTTCGTTGATGATCACGGAGTTCTCCGGGAGGAGCCGGAGGAGCCAGTAGTCGGCGATGGTCCGGCTCTTGGTGTGGGAGATCTCCCGGAAGG
>JACQHM010000234.1 GCA_016199025.1 Candidatus Methylomirabilota bacterium
CTGGCCTTCCTCGTGGGGTACTCCCGGATCTACGTGGGGGTCCATTATCCCCTCGATGTGCTGGGAGGAGCCCTCTTGGGAGGGGCCCTGGGCCTCCTCGTCGGCTCTTTGGGACAGAGGTTCTCTCATCGATGGGAAAAAGGCGCTGGCGTCAGAGCCTCTGGACCAGGAGATACTTCTCCCCTCTGATCAAGGCTCGAACAGCTCCCTGAAGCTCCTGGTAGCCTTCTTCCGTCGTGATGATGAGGACCCCCCTTCCCGACCTCTTGGCCAGGATCTCCTCCCGGGCCAGGATCGAGATGTCCCGATCGGCATAGAAGAGCAGGATCCCCCGTAAGAGCCAGTCATCGACCCGGTATCCAAACACCTTCTCCCCGGGGAGGGTTTGTTCGGCCATGACGGGTGAAAAGGTGACGATGTCCTTCGTCTCCACGACATCCCGGTGGAGGCGGAGCGGAAGAAACCAGAGAACCCCTGAGGCGAGGAGGAGGACGAGGCTGAGGATCTTGAGGAGCGGAGCCTTGGGGATCCTCGCGGTCAGTGGTTCCAACGCGCGCCCGCTGGCAAAGGCCAGGGCGGGGAAGAGGGGGATGATGTAGCGGTCGTACTGGGGCGTCACGACGTGCAGGACGACCCAGATGGCGAGGACCCACGAGAGGGGCAACACCGTGCGATCGGTGATGTCCCCTTTTCGCAGGGCATCCCTGGCCAGGAGGAAAAGGCCGTAGATCGCGAAGGGAAGCCAGGGCCAATAGGAGGTCAAGAGGATCTTGGGATAGGTCAGGAACCGGTAAAGGCCCGGAGCAGGATCGACCCGGGAGAGGATCTCCTGGCCGAAATAGGTCTTCAGGAACGTTTCGCCATAACGCCCGTATTCATAGAGGGGCCAGGGAAGAACGATCAAGAGGAAGAGGGGAGAGGAGAACCAAAACGCTCGGGAGTTCCAAGGGTGGGCATCCCGGATGATCAGGGAATGGACGGCCACAATCAAGAGAGGGAAGACGAAGAGGGGTCCCTTCGTCATCGCCTCCAACCCGAGAAAGATCCAGAAGAGGGGCAAAAGCCACGGCTTCCTTCTGGAGACCAGGACCGTGGCGATCGCAGCGACGGTGAAGAAGAGGACCGCCGATTCCAGACGGGCCGTCGTGGCGGTCTTGACGAAGAAGGAGGTCGTGGCCAGGACCACGGCGGCCAAGAACCCTCCCCACGGGCCGTAAAGGCGTCTCCCAAAGAAGTAGAGGAGGATCACGCTGAAGAAGCCAAAGAGGGCTGAAGGGAGGCGGGCCGCGAAGGCATTGATCCCGAAGACCTGAAAGGAGAGGGCCATCAGCCAGAACATCAGCGGGGGTTTGAGAAAATAGGGATGCTCCCCCCAGTGGAGATCGAACCAGCTCCCCCCCTGGGCCACCTGCTTTGCGATGGCGGCATAGTTTGCCGGATCCCCTACCAGAAGCCCCTGGGAGAGCTTGGTGAAGAAGACAAGGAGGCCAACCCAAATCACGAAGGCCACCGGGCCCTCTTCCTTCCACCCCGTGGAACACGATCGCTGCACGATCTTTCCTATGAGAACCCGGCCGGCGGCGAAACGATTATGCCCCCATCTCGTGACAGGGACGTTCCACGTCCTTCCCCGAGGGAAGGGCGTCATGGTTGATCTCTGCGGAACAGATGGTCCATGGCCAGGACAGCCTTGAACACCTGACCCACGCTGATCTGATCCATGCAGCGGGGGAAACCATCGGGACAGACCTTCTTGCAGCCCAGGCAGGGGGGATCGCTTCGAACGACGGCGTGGAGGGCCTTTGTCCAGGGCCTCCAGGTGTCAGAGGTGGGGCCGAAGATAGCAACGAGGGGGGTCCCCAAGGCTGAGGCGATATGCACCGGGGCGCCATCTAAGCCGATGAAGAGGACCGATTGCTCGAGGAGGGCGGCCAGCTCCTGGATGGTGAGCAAACCTCCCAGGTTCGTCGCCTCCCTCCGCATCCTCTCCTGCACCCGTTTCGGGGTCTCCTTCTCCCTCGGCCCGCTGGTCAGGATAACGGCGACCCCAAAGGTCTCGATCAGCCGATCCGCCAGTTGGGCAAAGCGTTCCTCCCTCCACCGCTGGAGCTTCCCCGAGGTCGCCGGGTGGATTGTCACGATGGGCCTCCCCTCCCCGATTCCACGTTCCCTCAGGAGTCTCTCCAAGGAGACCCTGGCCTCTTCGGTGACGACCATCACCAAGGAAGGATCCGCGGTCTCGATCCCGGCATGCTTGAGTGTGACTAAGTGTCGTTGGACGATCCTGTAATGCCTGGCCTCCCTGCCCGCCACCTCTTCCAAGGGCCTCACCCGGATATTGTAGACCCAATTCCAGGGATGCCAAAAAGGAAACCCTCCTAACCGGTGCCGGGCTCCTGTAAACAGGGTCTGAATGGCACTCCTGGGGCCGCCGTGGAGGTTGATGACCAGATCAAAGGCCCTGGCCCTTAAATCAAGGAGGAACTCCAGCTCCCTCCAAAAGGCCCTGATGCCGCGAGGGCGACCGATCCCCTTCTTGTCGAGGACGATGATCTCGTCCACGAACGGGTTCCCGACAAGGACCCCTTCCGAGGCCTTCTCCACCAGGACGGAGAGGTGAACATCGGGGAACGTCTCTTTGACCGCCCTCGTACAGGGGGTGATGCTGACCACGTCCCCGATGTTCCTCAACCTGATAATTAGGATCTTCCCAATGCCTTCTAGCTTCATTCTGATTCGAACCCGTGGGTCTTGAACCGGAGGGTGCGGCAGTTCTCCGTGACCGTCCGGACGACATGCTCCGGGGCGCCGTCGGGGATCTTGGCATGGATCTCGATGGTGACCTCCAAGTCGGCCCCGACCAGCCCGGCAAGGTGCTGGACGACCTCTTGGGCGATGAGGCCGGCGTCTCTGGCAAGGCGGGTAGGACCCACGGTGACCGACCCATGAAACCGACGGGGGCGAGCGGGCTCTTTGGGAGGCCGTTGAGTGACCTCCCGCGTCTTGGGGGGATTTGTTTCAAGCTCTTTGACTTCCTCCCGGACCTCCTCGGCCTTCCGCGCCTCCTCTTCGAGCTGCCTGGCAGCCACGTCCGGCTTGACGAGGACGCTCAGGCCGTCGAGATGGATGGGACCACCACCGGAACCGAACCGCAGGCCCTGGTACCGGCCATCAGGGCCCACGCTGGCGGCATAGCCGAAGAACTCCCGACTCTCGAGCCCTTCCCGGATGGCTCCGATCAGGACGTCAACGTTCTTGAGGCGTGGGAGATACAAGTAGATGACGAAGTATTCCCAGAGCTTCTTCAAGTCAAGGTGGGGGACGTCCTTCCAGAGGAGCCGATCGAGGTGCATCTTGAGCAGGGTCGGAGACCACTGAGTGATAAGCTGTTCCGCCTGGCGCAGCTTCTTAGAGGCCTTCAGGACAAAACTCTCATCGCCCCCGCCTAGACGACTCGCCTCCCAGGTGACAGGTCCTCGTCCGTCCTGCTCCTGGGTGGGGACGA
>JACQHM010000235.1 GCA_016199025.1 Candidatus Methylomirabilota bacterium
CGGAAGATCCTTCCATCACGTCTTCACACCTTCACGGTCTCTGCCGAAACCTTTCGGGGCAGCGCCCGAAGGCTGAAAAGGGTCAAGAGGAAGATGGTCGTCATGGTCAAGGCCGATGCTATGCAAAAGATGCAGATCGACTTCAGGACGAAGAGCTGGAGATACACCAGGACGAGGGAGACGAGAAAACCGATGATCGAGAAGACCAACGCCAGAGATAAGGCCTTCCTCACCTCGGGCTCCTCAGCCAAGTAGGCCCAGAGGGAGAGGGCCAGGATGATCCCATACCCGAGGGCACCGATGAGGGACAGGGGAATTCCCCAGACTTCCGCGTAATGGCTGCTTAAGACCAGGTTGCATCCTCCCCTGGGACAGAACGGGGAGGCCTCTTGAACATGTTTCCAGGTCAGATACGCTGAATCCCCCAGGCCGAAGAGGCTGAAGAGGATCATCCCCCCGATAAGGGCTCGTCCGGGCTTCATCCTTCATCATCCCCTTTCTCAAAAAAGAAAGGGAAGGACCTCAGGATGGCCTTCCCTTCCTTGAAACGTGGGGCCAGCCACCGGCTGGCATTAGACCCCTCAGGTGCCACCGTAGCCGATGGTGAGCTTTCCATCCTCGACGATAACCGGCACGTCGCGTTGCCCCTTGGTGAGCTTGAGCATCTCCTCCAAGGCCTTTTTATCCTTCTTCACGTTGATATAACGGAAGGGGGTCTTCTTCCTGGCGTAGTCCTCCCGGGCCGCCGTCGTATAGGGTCATGTGTCTTTACCGTAGATCAACACCTCTCTTCCGATCTCCGCTCTGATTGCCACCGTTCTCCCTCCTTCCAAAGCTGAACGCTTACGAAAAACCATTATGCCAAAAAGGGTGAGGAGATGCAAACTTAATCGCCTCTTCCCCGACCCATGCTCCGAAGATACAGGGCGGCGAACAAGGCGCTAAAGGCCAGCAAGCCTCCCCCGATCAGCACCTTCACCCACCACAGCTCAGGGCCATAGAAGAGGGAGGCTAGGACCAGCACGGCGATGATGAACAAAAACACGGCCCCATAGAGCATCTTCAAGGGTATCGCCGGCTCTTGGTATTCTTCCATCCCGCCTCACCACAACACGACGAACAGGAGCACAGAGACCACCCCAAGGTACACCCAGGCCCATACCGCCGGACGCTTGTGCCAGGGAAGGCCTCCCGAGGGGACAGGGAAGGGGTACTCCGGCATCCGCGGCGCCTCTCGTAAGGTCTTCTGGAGCCAGGTCCCCTCCAGGACCTTGAGCCGCGTGGCCACCATCTCTCTCAGATCCTCCGCGTCGGGCTCGCGGCCGGTGGAGATCAGGCCCATCAGCTCTTCCTCCTCAACCGGGCCCCTGACCTTGTCGAGGATCGCTGAGGTCAGGAACATGCTCCCGGCGGGCAAGACAATGTTCCAGAGATAGGCCCACCATGGGCTGGTGTACCAGACGGGCCATCCCCACTTGTTGAAATCGGCCAGGATCGCCGAGATCCCGTAGGTGAGCCCGACCAAAAGGCCGACCAGCCCGGTGGCCCGGTGGACACGGGTGAAGATTCCCATCAGGATCACCGTCATGAGCGGGACGGCGATGGCTCCGGCCAGCCGGATATAGAAGGCGAACATCCCCGGGGCGGCCAGAAACGGGACGTACAGAAACCCCAACCCGATGACCACCGGGGTGAAGAGGCGCCCGACCAACGTGTAGTGCTCATCGGAAGCGTTCTTGACGAGAAACCTCGCGTAGATGTCCCGGACGAAGAGGCTGGAGATCCCCACCCCGATGGAATCGAAGGTGGAATACGCCGCCGCCACCAGGCCGGCCACCACAATGCCGATCAGGCCTGGCGGGAGGTACTTTTGGACCAGGAGCGGGTAGGCCTGATCCACGATCTTCAACTCCGGGAAATCAGCCCTGGCCAGGGGACCCATGGTGACGTTGAACCACAGGGTGACGGCCGTCACGACGCTGGCCAGGACGGCCGCCATCTTGAAGTCCCACTCGGATCGGGCGCCCAGGAACCGGATGGCCTCGTACTGGTTGATCACAGCGTAGGTGATGAGGGCGATCGTCATCCCTGAGACTACCACGATGGGCGGAACGCCCCCTGGTGAATACCCGCCGACGTGGAGGAGGGTATCAGGCAGCTTGGGGTCAATGGCCGAAAGCTTCTCCGTCAGGCCCCTCCAGCCGCCCATGGCCCACCAGACCGCCCCCCACAGGACCACCGCTCCGACGATCATGGCGATGCTTTGGAGGGCATCGGTGATGACATCGGATTTCAGCCCGCCCGTGATGATGTAGAGGACGGCCGTGGCGGCCACGAAGGCCACCACGATCCAGCTGATGGAGTCAGGGACACCGGCGATGACATTCAGGACCAGGAAGAGGGAAAAATAGATGTTCCCGAGGACGTTGGTGCGGGATTGGAGATTGATCAGGACGGCCAGCACCCGGGACGCCCGGCCGAAGCGGAACTCCAGCCACTCGGCGTTGGTGAACATGCCGGTCCGGTAGATTGGCCTGATGACGAAGAAGCTTAAGACGAACCACCCCACGGCCAGGCCCAGCCACCAGAAGGCGAGTTGCGAGAGCCCGAACCGGTAGGCCCCTCCGGCAACAGCCACATAATCCCCGGTGTCCACGGCGGTGCCGAAGGCCGAAAGGCCAATGGCCCACCAGGGAAGCGTCTTGGCGGCCAGATACCACTCGAAGCTCCCCTTTGTCCGCTTGATTGCCGCCACACCATAGATCACGATGCCGACATTAATGACAATGACCAGGAGCCAATCGATCAGGGTCATGGCTTAAGTCCCTTCCGGTGCCTTCGGCCCTTCTTCCTGGGAGCCGTTCAAGGCCTCCTCGATCTCAGAGCAAACCTCAGGATCCCCTTCGTGGGGCCAGGCCTGGAGAAGCACCGCTTTGGCCTCCTCTGTCCCGATCTGCCCCAGGGCCCAGGCCACGTGGGCCTTGACGAGAGACTCAGGGTCCTCAACCAGGGCTTTCGCCAAGGCAGGAACCGCCTCCTCACACTTCAGGTTCCCCAAGGCCACCGCCACATTCCTCAAGAAACCGCGTCGCTTCGCCCGCTTGACCGGGCTCCCCTTGAAACGTTCCTTGAAAGCTTCCTCACTTAAGCGCAAGAAAGGGATCAACTCGGGGGCATACAGCCCCTCCCTTGGCCGGAAGCTTGGATCCTCCGTTGGAACCGGCTTCCGGTTATACGGACAGACCTCCTGGCAGATGTCGCAGCCGAAGATCTGGTCTCCTAGAAGCGGGCGAAGCTCCATAGGAACGCTCCCTTTCAGCTCGATGGTGAGGTAGGAGATGCAACGTGTGGCTTCCAGGAGGTAGGGAGCGATGAAGGCATCCGTCGGGCAACACTTCAGGCAGAGGTCGCAGTCGCCGCACTGATCGAAGATGGGCTGATCGTCTTCGAGGTCGATGTTCAGAAAAAGCTCGCCCAAGAAGAGGTAGGAGCCGATCTTGGGAGAGATGACCATCGTGTTCTTCCCGACCCAGCCGATCCCTGCTGCTGCCGCCAATTCCCGCTCCAGGATCGGAGAGGTATCCACGAAGGTCTTCCCTTCGACCTCCGGAACCTCCTCTTTGATCAGCAGAAGCAGCCGGTCGAGCTTCTCCTTCACGATCTCATGATAATCCTCCCCCCACGCGTAGCGGGAGATCCATCCTCTGGCCGGATCCTTTCCCTTCGGCTCCCCAAAGGGGGTAGAGTAATTGATGGCCACAGAGACGACCGATCTCGCCCAGGGAAAGCGGCGCTCGGGATGCCTCCGCTCCTCCTCAGTCCGGACCATGTAGTCCATCTGGCCGGCATACCCTTTTTTCAGCCATTCACTATAGGCATCGGCATGCTCCGGAGGCCTGACGGGCGTGATCCCCACCAGGTCGAACCCCAGGCTTCTCGCGTAAGCCTTGATCTTCTCTGAAAGCCCTTGGCGATCCATCGGTTTGCCGTCCGTTGACCACTGACCAGCGAAGGTCAGCCGAGGCTGGTCGCAGCGGCCACATCGTGTTGGCCCTTTCCTTCCGCCATCAATGATCGGTACCGATCCAACACGCTCTTGGCCGTTTCTAGCTTCAAGCCGGTCTTCTCGGCGGCTTTCAAACCATAGGTGAGGTCTTTGACAGCGTTCCGGACGGTAAAGGTCGGCGGCAGGTACTCCTGCTTCCGAATCTTCTCCAGCCTGGTCTCAACAAAGGGGGAGCGGATCAAGCCGATGGCGGAGAGGATCTCCAACACCTGGTCCCGCTTGAGCCCGGCCCGCTCGGTGAGGAGCAGGGTCTCTCCCAGGATCTCGATCTGGGTTAAGCCGATGGCATTCAACGCCAACTTCAGGAAGCAAGCCCCACCGTTTCCACCCACATGGTAGAGGGCTTTGCCCATCGTCCTTAAGACCGGCTCGGCCTTCTGGAGGACGGCCTGATCGCCGCCGACCAGGATCGTCAATTCACCTTTCACCGCGGCCCCCACTGATCCCATGACCGGGGCATCCAGCATGTGGCACCCAGCCTTCGACACCTCCGAGGCGACACTGCATGAAACATCGGGAGGGACCGTACTCATATCGATAAAGATGGTCCCCGGCTTGGCGCCGATGAGGGCTCCCTGCGGGCCCAGGATCACTTCCCAAAGGGCCTCATGATCGCTGACCATGGTGATGACGATCTCCGAGTCTTCGCCCAAAGCCATAGGAGAACCCGCGGGTCGGGCGCCTAAGGCCACAAGCGCTTTGACCTTCTCCGGAGTTCGGTTGTACACGATCAACGAGAATCCTGCCTTCAGGACATTTGTGGCCATGGGTTGACCCATCAACCCGAGCCCGATAAACCCAACATTCATCAGACACCTCCTTGATGTGAGAGCGCTGGGGAAACGACCCCCCAAGTTTGGCCCAAAAGGACAAAAGTGTCAAGCTCGACGATGTGGTCGAAGGGCCCGTCAAAAACGTCGAATCTGAAAACTCCGGATGGGAAACCAGTCTTTCGCACCGATGATCGTTTCGACGATCATAGTAACGACAGAACTGTTCACAAGAGGCCCTGTCCGTCCTTCAACGCGACATGCCCTTGAAAGAGATTCATCCAATGAAATCGGGGAGATTCCAACCTCTGAGTCCTTCCTCAGAGGTTTGGCACGCCTCTTGCCTTCTCAGAAAAATGGGAAACGCTGAGAAAGGAGGGAGAAACGATGAAAAAGCTGTTGATGGCGCTGGTGGCAGGAGTGGTGCTGGTCGGCCTCGTCGGCCTGGCCGCGGCCCGATGGGGCGGCCCGATGGGGTCCGGCCCAGGACCGGCCATGATGGGGCAAGGTCAGATGATGATGGCCGGCTGGCACCATGAAGGAGGCATGATGGGCGGTGGGCATCATGGCCCCGGCATGGGAATGATGGGCGGAGGACCGAAAGGGACCGGCTGGGGAGGCCCCTGTGCTGGGAAGGGCGTGACGGGGACGCCGACGACCACCCCGATCACCCAGGACCAGGCGAAAGAACTGGCCGAGAAGTACGCCCAGACCTCTCTCCCCGGGTACACGGTGGAGAAGGTCGAGGGCTTCCCGGTGCATCACGGGGACCGAACAGCCTACCGGGTCGAGCTGAAGGGTCCCAAGGGTGAGACCGAACGGATTCACATCGGCCCCTTCGGTCATGTGATGGTCGCTAACCCCTGTGCCCCCTACCGCCGCTAGTCGTCCACTCATTAACACCCCTTTGGCCCCCCTGAGCGTGATAGCCCAGGGGGGTTCTTTATGGTAAACTAACCATAACTGTAGAGGCCGTGTCTTCACGGGAACTTCTGGTGGAGATTCTCCGATGGTTCCAGGTCGCTCCTCCTCCAAACCTCTCTTCGCGCCGCATTATTTGCTGACCACCCTTCTCCTCTTGATCGGTGTGGTCGGCATTTACACCTTCCTGGACGCCAGGAGGCTCCAGAAG
>JACQHM010000232.1 GCA_016199025.1 Candidatus Methylomirabilota bacterium
CACCCGGAACCGGGCCAGATCCGGGATGCTGTACGCAACGTCGTACTCCTGGATCCAGTCAAGCTGTTCTCGCATCGCCTTGTCCGTGACCAGGATCATCGCCAGGGCCTTCATAAATTCAGGGCTCAGCTTGGATGCCTTCATCTCAGTTAAAGCCCCGTTAATCCGGAAAAGGGGTGGCGAGCCGACCTTGAAGTGGACGTCTGATGCCCCGCTCTGGACCACGATCTGCAAGAGTTTGTGGAGGAATTCTTGAGCCTTCTCCATCCGCCTCCTCCGGATCCCTTGTAAGAACCCTCTCTCACACGTCGAAGTCGCGGAAGTTGGTCACCTTCCAGGTCCCTCCGACCCGGCCTAACGAGAGGAGGGATCGCTTCTTAAAAGAGGTCCCGCCCTTTGGCGCAATGGTCACCTCGTAGACGAGGAAGACCTTTTCCCCCTGCTCTTGTTTTTCGACCAGAGCAAAGGAGACCTCTCGATTCCTCGTCTGGGCATCCACGACGGCACCGGCGGTGAGCTTCAACTGCTCTTGAATCTTCTCGGAAGCTAAGCCCGTGGTGAACCGCTTCGCCCCTTGGAGGTCGGCCAACACGTAGTAATGCTCGATGAACCGCTCGGCCACCCCTTGAGCCCCCTGCCCTCTCCAACAGGCCGAGGGCAGGACCAGGAAAGCGATGAGGGCGTAAGAGAAAGGCGTTAGGGGGATCTCGCGGCCCGTCCGAAACGGACGATCTTGAACCATCGCCATGGCCTCGCCAGGGACTTCTCTCCTGGAGACGGGAACTCGTCATGCCCGAGGGGCACGGCCAGCTTTTTAAAGTAATAATCGGGACAGGCCAAGAACCGCTCGAAGACGACCCCTTGCCGCCTCAAGTTCGATTGCATGAAGAGGTCGCCGTAATAATCTAAGAGCTCATCAGGGATCCGGATCGTTTTCGAAGCGTCCGTCAGCGCCTCGCGTGCAAGGTCCCTCATCACCCACCGCGTTTAAAAGCTTCCCCGGTCCACCTGGACCTTCGCTTTTGCCCGAAGCGCCTTCAGCCACTCCCCAAAGAGGCGCTCCCGCTTCTCCAAGAGATATCCCTGCCTGAACGACTCTCTCTCCTTGGCGAACTGGGCGGGGTCCGGCTCCTGCCGGTCCAGGAGCCTGATGAGGTACACCTGGTTCTCTCCCTGGATCAGGGGGCTGACCTCTCCCTCCCTCAGGCTGAACGCCGCGTTCTTGAAGGTGGCCTCGTCGGGAATGGGGCGGAGGGGGTCCTCCCGGCTGAAGGGTCCGAGCGAAACCACCTCCAGGCCGGCGGCTTGAGCCGCCGCCCTCAAGGGACGCCCTTGTTGCGCCGCTTCCAGGAGCTTCTTGGAAACCTCCTTCGGGTCCTTGGGCGGGGCGATCGTGACATACTCCACCCTGACCTTCGACCGTGCGATCCAGTAGGCCTCCTTGGCCTCCAAGGGGGAGACCTTGACACTGGACTTGATCAGGTCCTCCACCTTTCGGAGCAGGAGGTCCTGGCGGAGATCCTCCTCGAACCGCTCCGGGGTCAAACGGTCGGCCGCCAGGGCCTGAAGGTACCGCTCTCTGCTGAACTGCCCCTTTTCCAGGAAGGCTGGGTACGCCTTGATCTCGGCTCGAAGCTCTTCGGGACTAACGGAGAGGCCGAAGCGTCTCGCCTCTTGGAGGACCAAGCGGTTGAGGATGAGCCCCTCTAGGATCTGGGCTTTGAGCTGCTCTGCCACCTTGTCGTTGAACTTCTCCCCTAGCATCCTCCGGTAGAACTCATATTGCTGCTTGAGCGCTCGCTGGTATTGGTCGAGGGAGATCGGCTCCCCCGCCACCTTGGCCACGACCCCCCGACCAACGCCCCCCGACGACGTTGAGCGGACACCCCAGCTGTAGAAGATGGTCACCACGAAGGACAGGATGACAATCCAGAGGGTGATTTTTAAGGTGTATTTCAGGCTCTGTCGGATCTTCTTCAGCATCGTTTCGGTCCCTTTCTTCTGTAAGCTTTAGGAAAACTAGGGTAAGGATACCTTATCCCTTCCCATCTGACAACCCCCTTTTTGGAGGGAGTCCCCTGAAAAAACCCCTTGTCTTTCGCAGGCCAGTGTGTTAAAGACCTTTCAGGGAAGGCCCTCGGAGGGGGAGATGGGAGAAGGGGATTTCTTGGGGGAAAGGAGCACACCCGATGATCTTTGACTGGCTCTACGGGATGTTCTCAAGCGACTTGGCCATCGACCTGGGGACCGCCGCGACCCTGATCTACGTGAAGGGGAAAGGGATCGTTCTCTCGGAGCCCTCGGTGGTAGCCGTGAAGAAGAGCACCAACCAGGTCCTGAAGGTGGGGAAGGAGGCGAAGGAGATGCTGGGCCGCACCCCCGGCAACATCGTGGCCATCCGCCCCATGAAGGACGGGGTCATCGCCGACTTTGACATCACCGAGCAGATGATCAAACACTTCATTGCCAAGATCCATAACCGGACGACCCTCGTCCGGCCGAGGGTCGTGATCGGCGTCCCTTCGGGGATCACCCAGGTGGAGCGCCGGGCCATCCGGGATGCGGCGGAGCAGGCCGGGGCCCGAGAGGTCTACCTGATCGAGGAGCCCATGGCCGCCGCCATTGGGGCAGGACTCCCCGTGCAGGAGCCCTCCGGGAACATGGTCGTGGATATCGGAGGGGGGACCACTGAGGTGGCCGTGATCTCCCTCTCCGGGATTGTCTACTCCCAGTCGGTTCGGATCGCCGGCGACGAGATGGACGAGGCCATCATCCAGTACCTAAAACGGAAGTACAACCTGTTGATCGGGGAGCGGACGGCCGAGAACATCAAGATCCAGATCGGCTCTGCCTACCCCTTTGATGAGCCCCGCCGGATGGAGATCAAGGGCCGGGACCTCGTGGACGGCATCCCCAAGACCCTCACCATTAACGACTCAGACATCCGGGAGGCCCTCCATGACCCGATCTCGGCCATCGTGGACGCGGTGAAGACAGCCCTGGAGCGGACCCCTCCGGAGTTAGCCGCAGACATCGCCGAGAAGGGGATTGTCATGGCCGGTGGCGGGGCCCTCCTCCACGGCCTGGACACCCTCCTGGCCCTGGAGACGCACCTGAAGGTGCGGGTGGCGGACGACCCGTTGACCTGCGTCGTCATAGGGACGGGGAGGGCCTTGGACGAGCTGAACCTCTTAAAAACTGTCTGTATGGAGACCTAGTCCAGAAGACGATGTTCCTGAGATTCATCCTTCGACACCGCCAGGTGGCGGTCCTCTCGACCATCCTGTTGTTCTCCTTCCTCCTCCTCACCTTCCAGGTCCGCCAGGTCGTCCCGGCCATTGACTTCACCAGGAAGGTTCTCCTGATCTCTCTCTCTCCTTTCTTAAGGGCAACCACCTTCGTCGTCTCCGTTGTGACCTCCGTGTGGGAGGAGTATATCGATCTTCGGAACCTCCGCCAGGAGAACCGCCGTCTCAAAGAAGAGTTGGAACGGCTCAAAGGGGAGGTCAAGACCTTTCGAGAATCCGAGCTGGAGAACCAGCGCTTGAGGACCCTCTTAGAGCTGAAAGGTCAAACCCCGACCAAGGTCATTGCCGCCAGGGTCATCGGCAAAGATGCGACTAATTGGTTCAAGACTATCGTCATCGATCGGGGTTCCGAGTCGGGGGTCCGCCGGAACATGGTGGTGATCGCCCCCGGAGGGCTCGTCGGTCGGATCCTGGAGGCGATGCCGTTCTCCTCCCGGGCCCAACTCCTCACGGACCCCGCGAGCGCTGCCGGTGCTCTGGTCCAGCGGAGCCGGACCACTGGGGTGGTGGCCGGATACCAGGGGTTGACGACCCGGCTGAAGTATCTGCCGCTCTTCGCCGACGTGGCCATGGGTGACGAGGTGCTCACGTCCGGCATGGGCGGGATCTTCCCGAAGGGGATCCCCATCGGCAAGGTGGCCTGGGTGAGACGACCAACCGGTGCCCTGTTCCTGGAGGCCGAAGTGACCCCATGGGCGGACTTCTCCAAGCTGGAAGAGGTCCTGGTCCTGGCCGAGCTCCCCGGCCAGGAGACCGCCTGGAACCCCTCCCAGGGAAACGAGGGCCACCTATGACGCCTTTCGTGCTTTTCCTTGGTGTCGCCGTCTTCCAGTCCACCCTCTTATACCAGCTCAGCATCGGGGGGGTGAAGCCCGACCTCTTCCTCCTCCTCCTCTTTTTCTTGAGCCTTTCCCTTGAGGCGGACCTGGCCTCCTTCTTAGGTCTCCTCTTCGGCCTCTCCCAGGATGCCCTCTCCGGGGGCCCCTTGGGCCTGAAGGTTTTCTCGTTAAGCCTCATGGGGTTTCTCACCGCCCACTTCAGCGAGAAGCTGTACACCACCGCTATCCTCCCCCGGTTTATGCTCCTCGCCTTGATCGCCGTCCTCTCCGGGACAACCACCCTTCTCCTGCTCCGCTTCTTTCTGGACCTCGACCCACTCCTTCCGACCTTCTTACGGATTGTCCTCCCCGAAGCCCTTCTGACCACCGTTGTGGGCCTCCTGGTCTTGGTGTTCCTGAAGATGCGGGGGGCCCTGGAGGTGAAGCCATGAGGGAGCCGGAGGCGTTTACCTCGACCCTCTGGCCCCGGATCCGGTGGGCCGCCCGTCTCTTCTCGCTGGCCCTTCTGATCCTGCTCCTCCGCCTTTGGCAGCTCCAGATCTTAGAGGGGGACCGGTACTATGAGCTTTCGACCCAGAACCGCCTGAGGATCCGACCGGTGGAAGCCCCCCGGGGGTTCATCCTGGACCGGAACGGGGAAATCCTCGTGGAAAACAAGGCCACTTTCGATGTCTTGGTGACCCCTGAGGATATCCCCGATCTGGAGCAGGCCGCCTCCATTATCGGTGAGGTCCTGGAGATGGACCCTGAAGAGGTCCGCTGGAGGATCCAGGAGGCGGCGAAGGTTTCTCCTTACCAGCCGTTCATCCTGAGGAAGGCGATTGACGAACGGACGATGGTGGCCGTCGAGGAGCGGAAGCTGGAGCTCCCTGGGGTGAGCCTCCGGGTCCGGCCCATCCGGGCTTATCCCATCGGGGGGGGAGCGGCGAACCTCTTAGGCTATGTCAGGGAGGTCAGCCGGGCCCAACTGGAGCGGGAGGAGTTCCAAGACCTTCGCCCCGGGGCCTCCATCGGCCAGGCCGGGATCGAGCGGTCCTATGACACCTTTATCCGGGGCATGGATGGGGGGGAACAGGTGGAGGTCGATGCCCTGGGGAGGGTCGTCCGGTTCCTGGAGCGCCTGGAGCCCCGCTCCGGCTACAACATCTCCCTCACCATTGACAAACGGATCCAGGAAGCCGCCGAGAAAGCCTTCGAGGGGAAGGCGGGCTCCGTCGTCGCCATAAACCCCAAGACGGGGGAGGTCCTGGCCTTCGTCAGCCGCCCCAGTTATGACCCGAACGTCTTTGCGCAACGCTTAAGCCTTCTGGAGTGGCAGCAACTGATCACGGACCCGAACCATCCCTTCCAGAACCGGCCCCTCCAGGCCTCTTATCCCCCGGGCTCCGTCTTTAAACTGATCACGGCCATCGCGGCCCTGGAGAAAGGCGCCATCACCCCCGACACAAAGTTCACCTGCCCCGGGTATTTCGTCCTCGGGAACCACCGTTTCGAGTGCTGGAAGAAGGGTGGGCACGGCACCTTGAACCTCTATCAGGCCATCGCCAAATCCTGCAACGTCTATTTCTACAACGTGGCCCTCCGGACCGGGGCCCAGGAGATCATCCGGGTGGCCCGGGAGTTCGGCCTGGGCGAGCCGCTGGGGATCGGGCTGGAGGAGGAAGCCAAAGGGTTCCTCCCAAGCCTGGATGGAGGGCAACCCTGGTATCCGGGGAATACCGTGATGCTCGGGATCGGCCAGGGGATGGTGGCTACAACCCCCTTCCAACTGTTGAGCCTGGTTTCCGGGATCGCCAATGGCGGAACGATCTACCGCCCCGCCTTCGTCAAGCAGATCGTCTCGTTAGAAGGGGAGGTTGTCGAGGAGTTCAGCTCCCAGGTCCTCCGGAAGGCGAACGTGAATCCGGAGGTCCTGGCCATCATCCGACGGGGGATGTGGGGGGTGGTGAACGAGGGAGGAACAGGGGGGTTGGCGAAGCTTCCGAGGGTCGAGGTGGCCGGCAAAACTGGCACCGCGCAGGTCGTTCGCAAGATGAAGGGGGCGCCCAAGGATCTGAAGGACCATGCCTGGTTTGTGGCCTTCGCCCCGTACGGGGATCCGACCATCGCCTTGGTCGTGAACGTGGAGCACGGCGGGATGGGGGGCCAGGTGGCGGCGCCCATTGGGAGGGCCATCCTGGAGGCGGCCTTCAAGGCCCAGGGCCCGGAACAAACGCCGCCCTCGAAGGCGGTGATGGAGCAGGAGCTCGGCGATTAAGGGTGATCAGCCATCAGCCGTCAGCCATCAGCCGTCAGCCATGGGGAATTAACGTTAACCTGGAAGCTGATTGCTGAATGCTGAAAGCTAAATGCTGAAAGCTGAAGGATTCTGTTATGTTGATCGATCGGCGTTTCATCGGACACTTCGATTGGAGGCTCTTCTTCACAGCCCTCAGCCTGGCCCTCCTGGGGGTCTTCGCCATCTACAGCGCCACAGGGGCCGCCGTCTTCAGGAAACCCTACTACCTGCGACAGCTCCTTTGGCTGGTCATCAGCCTCTTGGGGATGTTGATCGTCTTAGGATTCCATCCCCGTACCATCCGGCGCTTCGCCTACCTCCTGTATGGGATCTGCCTCTTTTCCTTGGTCTTGGTCCTCGTGATCGGCCAGATCGGGATGGGGGCGCAGCGCTGGATCAAGCTCGGCTTCTTCACTTTTCAGCCCTCGGAGCTGGCGAAGATCAGCCTCGTCCTCTTCCTGGCCCGCTATTTCTCCGATCACAAGGAGGAGGTCAAGGATTCCAAGACGTTCCTCACCCCGGCCCTCTTTATCCTCCTCCCGATGATCCTCGTCCTGAAACAGCCTGATCTGGGAACGACCGTCCTCCTCTTCTTCATAGGGGTCGCTATGATGTTCCTGGTCGGCCTGAAACCTCTCTACCTCCTCCCCGTGGGCGTGGCCGGGCTCCTGGTGTCCCCCCTGCTGTGGGGCATGCTGAAAGACTACCAGCGGCAACGGCTCCTCGTCTTCTTCAACCCGGATCTGGACCCGTTGGGCGTCGGCTATCACATCGCCCAGTCCAAGATCGCCGTCGGCTCGGGCCGGCTCCTTGGGAAAGGCTTCTTAAGCGCCCCCCAAAGCCAGCTCCACTTCCTGCCCGAATCCCACACGGATTTCATCTTCGCCGTCCTGGCCGAGCAGTGGGGGTTCATCGGCTCGTTCCTCCTCCTCCTCCTCTACACCTATCTGATATCCAGGGGCCTCCAGATCGCCCGGGACGCCGAGGACCCCTTCGCCTCTCTCATGAGTTTTGGCCTGACGGCCATGCTGACCTCCCAGGTCCTGATCAACCTCGGGATGGTGATCGGCATCCTTCCCGTCGTCGGCGTCACCCTCCCCCTCTTGAGCTATGG
>JACQHM010000242.1 GCA_016199025.1 Candidatus Methylomirabilota bacterium
GAGTTCAAGCTGGAGAAGCGTGTCCTCGATCGGCGGCTCCAGCAGTTAGAGGCCGAGGGGGTCAGGTTCGTCGCCAACGCTCACGTCGGTGTGAACGTTGCCGTCGAAGATCTTCGAAAGAACTTCGACGTCATCCTCCTTACAGGCGGTGCCTGCCAGCCGCGCGACCTGCCGATCCCCGGGCGAGAACTCAAGGGGATTCACCTTGCCATGGAGTACCTCACGCTCCAGAACAAGAGGTGCAAGGGAGACAATATCCCCGACGAGGCGTTCATCACCGCCCAGGGTAAACATGTCGTGATCATCGGCGGCGGCGACACCGGCGCTGACTGCCTGGGAACGGTCCACCGCCAGGGTGCGGTCTCTGTTCACCAGCTTGAGATCCTCCCACGACCGCCTGACCAGCGAGCACTGGACAACCCGTGGCCGCAGTGGCCGAACATCTACCGCGTCTCTTCCGCCCACGAGGAAGGGGGTGAGCGGTTCTATGCGGTCTCGACAAAGCGCTTCCTTGGCGATGAGCGTGGGTGCGTGAGGGCCCTTGAGACTGTCAAGGTCGAGTTGACGCACGACAACGGCCGCGTCGCTTTCAAGGAGATCCCCGGCACGGAGTTCACGCTCCCGTGCGAGCTGGTGCTGCTCGCGATGGGGTTTCTCGGCCCCGAACGCTCTGGCATGCTTGAGCAGCTCGGCGTCAAGTTGACCGACCGCGGCAACGTGTGGCGAGACGAGAACTGGATGACCTCAGTCCCCGGCGTCTTCACCGCTGGTGACATGCAGCGCGGCCAGTCCCTGATCGTCTGGGCCATCGCTGAAGGCCGCAGTGCCGCCCGTGGGGTCGATAAGTACCTCATGGGGAAAAGCGATCTACCCGCCCCGCTTCCTTAAAGAGCGGCGAACTCTTGCAAACATTCTCTCGTAACCTTCGCCCCAGTGGTCCCTGCGAAACTGACACGTGCATGGACAGATACCTCGAATCTTTCCTTGGTGATGGCTAGGCGGTGAGTCCCGGGAAGCAATCCTAGGGATTGAGATTAACATTGACATTCACGTAAAGATTAGATTATATTGAAATCTGGGAAGTAGAGGGTTCTGAAGTGGGAGAGGAGAGGTTGATGAAGATCGGGGAGCTGGCCAAGCGGGCTGGCATGACCTTACGGACTCTCCGCTACTACGAGGAGCTCGGCCTGATCGGCCGTGCAGTGAGGACAAAAGGGGGGTTTCGGCTTTACGCCGAGGACGATCTGCAGAAGCTCCAGCTCATCAAGGATCTCCAATGGCTTAACCTTTCCCTTTCCCAGATCCGAGAGCTCTTTCTAGAGCGGAAAGGGGCAAAGACGGGATCGGAAATGGCCCCTCCGGCCAAGGCTTTCCTTCGGCAGCGGTTGAAGGAAGTGGAGACGAGGATCGCTAGGTATCAAGAGCTTCAGCGGGCCCTCATCGAGACCATGGATATCCTCCAAGTTTGCACTGCGTGCGACTTAAAACCCTGTAAGGAGGTCTGCTTCGATTGCCCAGCCATCACAGGGTGGGGACAAGTCCCCCTCCCGATGCACGTCCTCATCGCAACCTCTTAGGTACGCTTTGGTTTGAAGTTTGCTATAATGGATTTTGGGTTGTCCGGTGTGGACCCTTGGTGGGCCTCGATGGTAGGAGATGACAATGGCGTTGAAGCTTCCCATCTATATGGACCACCATGCCACCACCCCCGTGGACCCGGAGGTCCTCGAGGCAATGCTCCCCTACTTGACCGAGGTGTTTGGGAACGCCGCCTCCAGGAACCACAGTTTCGGCTGGGCAGCCGAGGAGGGGGTAGAGAAGGCACGGGAAAAGATCGCCCAGCTCGCCGGCTGCAAGCCGGCCGAGATGGTATTTACCTCGGGGGCGACGGAATCCGACAACTTGGCCGTCAAGGGGGTCGCCTGGGCCTATCGGGAGAAGGGGAACCATATCATCACTTGTAAGATCGAGCACCACGCTGTCCTGGACTCCTGCAAGCGGTTGGAGAAAGAGGGGTTCGAGGTCACCTACCTCCCGGTGGACAAGGACGGCTTAGTGGACCCTGAGGACGTGAGGAGGGCGATCACCGAGCGGACGATCCTGATCACGATCATGTACGCCAACAACGAGATCGGGACGATCCATCCCATTGCCGAGATCGGGAGGATCGCCAAGGAGAAGGGGATCCTGTTCCACTCTGATGCCGTCCAGGCCTTCGGGAAGATTCCCTGCAAGGTAGACGATTTGAATGTGGATCTGATGTCCATGTCTGCCCACAAGATGTACGGCCCGAAGGGGGTGGGGGCCCTTTATGTCCGGATGGGGAGGCCTAGGGTGAAGCTCGTCCCGATCATCGACGGAGGTGGACATGAAAAGGGGCACCGCTCCGGGACCCTGAACGTTCCAGGCATTGTAGGATTTGGGAAGGCCTGCGAGATCGCCGAGCGGGTCATGGCTGAGGAGGCCATGCGCCTGAGATCCCTCAGGGAGCGCCTCAAGAAGTACCTCTTCGGCAACCTCGACTACGTCCATCTGAACGGCCACCCCGAAAAGCGGCTCCCCGGGAACTTGAACGTGAGCTTCGAGTTCGTGGAGGGGGAGTCGATCCTCATGAGCCTGAACAGGGATGTGGCCCTCTCCTCCGGGTCCGCCTGCACCTCTACCACCCTGGAGCCATCCTATGTCATCATGGCCCTGGGAGTGAGGGAGGAGCGAGCCCACAGCTCCATCCGGTTCGGGTTAGGGCGTGGGAACACCGAGGAGGGGGTGGACTATGTAGCCACTCGGGTGGTGGAGAGCGTCAGGAAGCTTCGGATCATGTCACCCCTCTACGAGATGGTCCTCCAGGGGGTGACCCTAGCGACAAGCTAAACTCAGGAAAGGAGGTACTCCCGTGCAAGAGCATCATGTCCAGGAGATGCCCCGGACGGAGACGCCCGAGGAGGCGGCCATGTGGGAGAAGATCGAGGCCGTGTTGTCTCGGATCAGGCCGGCTGTGAACGCCGACGGCGGGGACATCGAGCTGATCGAGGTCATAGGCCGGTCGGCCAAGGTCAGGATGGTCGGCTCCTGTGCCGGATGTCCGAGCTCCATGATGACGCTCCACCTGGGGATCGAGCGGTTGCTGAAAGAAGAGATCCCTGAGTTCGAGGAGCTCATCCCGACCTCGCCCTTCGAGGGTTTCGGCTCCCCCGGCTTTCCTCATTAAGGGGGGCTGAGGTTTTATCCTGGATGAGGAGCTTCTTCAACACCTAGCGTCTTAAGACCCAACAGCGGGAGGTGAAAGAGGCGATGGTGACCATCACGCCGATTGCTGTCGAAAAACTCAAGACCATCAAGGCTGAGAAGGGGATCCAGGAGGAGGGCCTCAGGATCCAGGTGTCGGGGGGCGGCTGCTCCGGCTTCCA
>JACQHM010000233.1 GCA_016199025.1 Candidatus Methylomirabilota bacterium
CTTCCCACACCCGCGCGACCCGCAAGGGGGAGGGCACCCCTTCCCACGCAAAGCCCGAGGCGGTCCAGATCCGATACGCGCCCGCCCGCTGGGCATCCACCCCCTCGACGTCCTCGACGCTCCGGCGTCCGTTTCGGCGATGCCTCCGGCTGGCCGGGTTGCGGCATCTGCCTTTTCACACGTTCCGGCACACCTACGCCGGCCTGCTCCCCCAGCAAGGGGCCCCTCTCGCCTACGTGAAGGACCAGCTTGGCCATGCCAGCATTCGGATGACGGTTGATGTCTACGACCATCTGATTCCGGGGGCAAACCGGGCGGAGGGAGACCGGCTGGCGTCTCGCGTTTTAGGTGCCACCGAACGCAACCCCGGCGCAACCACTCCCCAAATGGTGACCGGGGAAGCCCAGCGTAACTCTCTAATACACAAGGCGTCTGACGATCTCGTAGAGCATCCGGGTGCCGAACTTGACGTTCTCCACCGAGACCCGTTCATCGTTCCCGTGGAAGAGGGCGAGGTCCTGGTCCGTTATTTTCATAGGGATGAAGCTATAACAGGGAATCCCTTTCTCCCTGAAGAAATGGCAGTCGGTGAACCCTGTGGGAAAGTAGGTCGTCACGATGGCCCCTGGATCCTGCTTCTTTGCAACCTCGGCGATGGTCCGGAAGAGTTCGGTTTCAATGGGGGAGGCACTTGGAGGAAACGAGAGGACAGTTTCGATCCTGATGGAGTCATCGCCGATAACCCTTCTAAGTTCCTCCAGGAAGGCCTCCGGATCCTCACCGGGGAGGAGGCGGGTGTCGATTTGGGCAGAGGCCTGGGGAGGGATGACATTCACCTTGTTCGATCCCTCCAGCATGGTGATGGAGATGGTGTTCCTGACCCTGGCGTTTGCGACCAAGTCCTTGGTGAACTCGGCGGCGAAGGCCGGGTCCTGAAGGGATGCCTTTAGGTCTTTCAGCCGTTCTCTCCTCTCCGGGGGCTCGAGGTCCGCCAGATCGGCGTAGAGGCGCTGGACGTCCGGGACCACCTTCAAGGGGGTCTGATAGTTCATGAGTCGATGGAGGGCAACGATCAGTTTGTTGACAGCCGAGTCAGGCCTGGGCACCGAGCCATGGCCGGGGGTGCCCGTCGCGGTCAGCTTCAACCAGAAGGGGGTCTTCTCGGACACGGTCACCCCGTAGTACCAGACCTTACCATCCCGCAGGGCGATCCAGCCCCCCTCATTTAACACGAACTCCGCGTCCTTGAAGAGGTCGAAGTGCTCCCTGACCATGGAGCCCACGCCGTACGTCCCGCCGGCCTCCTCGTCTGCCGTCCCCAGGAAGATGACATCCCGCTTCAGGGGGATCCCCTGGCGCTTCAGGATGAGCATCGCCATCAGCTCCAGGATCCCCATCCCCTTCATATCCAAGGCCCCCCGGCCCCAGATGTAGCCGTCCTTGACTACTCCTCCGAAGGGATCGACGCTCCAGAACCTCCGATCGGCCGGGACAACGTCCAGATGGTTTAAGAGGATGATGGGCCTCTTGGAGCCGTCCCCTTTTAAGCGGGCGTAGATGGTTCCCCGCCCGGGGGTCGATTCGAAAACTTTCGCTTCGATCCCCTCCCGGTCGAAGATAGCCTTGAAGAACTGGGCCGCCCGGATTTCGTTTCCCGGCGGGTTGCTGGTATCAACCTGGAGGTATCGGCTTAACAGGGAGACGGTCTCGGTCTCCAGGGCCTCCCAGTCCAGGGCCTCGGCCCCGACAGCCACTGGCAACAAGGCTAGAAATCCCATGAGGACGAACATCGCTAGGCTCCGCGTGTATTGGAGAAATGTCCCGCGCATGGCACCCCCCTTCTCATCTTGAGGGGGGATTCCATCCCCCTCAACGGACCGTTGGCAAAGCCAAGTCGCCCTTCGGGCGACCACAGCGGCCCTGCTCCCCCCTGAGAAAAGGATCATACAATCTGTTGGAGGAACACGTGCAAGGCTTGGTTCACCGCCTCAGGCCGCTCGATCATCACCATGTGCCCGGCCCCGGGGATGAGCGCCAGGCTTGAACCTTGGATCTTTTGATGGAGATGCTCGGCATAGTTGACAGGGGTTAACCGATCCTTGGTCCCGCAGAGGATCAAGGTGGGCAGGACGATTCTCTCCACCTCGTCCATGAGATCGAAGGCGTTGCAGGCCAGGAAATCTCCTTCCACGACCATAGGCGATCCCTCGAGCCACTTCGCCTCCCCCTGCCTGATCATCTCCAATGACGCAGTTTCCGCATAGGCCCACCCAACCAGGAGGTGCACTGCCTCCTGGGGATCCCCTCGTAAGGCCTCGAAGACCTTGGGGTGGACCTTGAGTCTCACCCCTGTCCCCACCAGGACGAGGGCCGTAAGGCGTGTCGAATACACCAGGGCGAAGCTTAAGGCGACAGCCCCGCCCATGGAGTGCCCGACCAGGATCGCCCGTCGGATGTCGAGAACGTCCAGGAAATCCCTGACAAAGTCCCGGTAGGCCTCGATACTTTGGAAACCATTCCCCTCGGAGCGGCCGTGGCCTGGCAGATCGACAGCGAGGACAGGGTACCGACAGGAGAGCCCTCGAAGTTGATGAAGCCAATTCTCGTGGGTCCCACCTGCTCCGTGGACGAAGACCAGGGGAACATCCCCCCTAACGCCTAGGCTCTGCACATAATGGATCCTCTTCCCGGAGACCTGGACAAACGGCATCGCCTCCCCCTTATCGGACCCTCTGGCCGACCTTCCGTTCCGTCCCCTGGAGGAGCCGTTTGATGTTCTCCCGGTGCGTGAAGACGATGAAGAGGGCCACGAGGCTTACGAAGAGGAAGCGGGGCGAAGGCCCATCTCTGAAGAGAACCAAGAGCAGGATGACGGCGGTCGAGACCAAGGCACCTAACGAGGTATAACGGGAGAGAAGGACAACCAGGAGCCAGACCGAGGCGCCGATCAGGGCCTCGACGGGAAAGATCCCCAGGAGGACGCCGAAGCTCGTCGCCACCCCCTTCCCTCCGGAGAAACGGAGGAACAAGGACCAGTTGTGCCCGGCGATGGCTGCAAGGCCGGTCAAGAAGAGCAAGGGTTCCCCTACGCTCAAGGAGGTGGCAGCAAGGACGGGCAAGAAGCCTTTGAGCGTATCCCCCACCAGGGTCAGGGCGGCGGCGGTCTTGCCGACGGTCCGGAGGACATTGGCCGTTCCGATGTTCCTGCTCCCGTACTTCCGCACATCCACGCCCCCCAGAACCTTCGAGATGATCAGCCCGAAGGGGATGGAGCCTGAAAGGTACGCGGCGCCCACCACGAGCCACTTCACCATGAGCCCCCCTCAAGATTTCACCGCCACCTGCCAGAACTTCAGGAAATACTCGACCCCCGACCAGACGGTGATCAGCAGGGCGAACCACAGAAGCGTGAGGCCGATGACGTGAAAGTCGATGGAGAAGTACGGGTAGTGCAGGAGGAGGAAGATCAGCGCCAGATCCTGGAGGGTGGTCTTCGCCTTGCCGAGCTGACTGGCCTGGATGATGGCCCCCTGTCGCGAGGCTGCCTCTCTCAAGGCCATGACCGCCATCTCCCGCCAGACGATCACCACCACCATCCAGGCCGGGATCCTCTTCAAGGCCACGAGCATGATCATCGGGGCGAGGATCAGGAGCTTATCCGCCAGCGTGTCGAGCAGCTTCCCGATGGATGTGACGAGCTGATATCGTCTGGCGATGTAGCCATCCAGGAAATCGGTGAGACACGCGAGGGAGAAGAGGAGGGCGGCTAGAACGCTTGTGGTCCTGTCAGGGAAGAAGAGGAGGAGGACGATCAGGGGCATGGCCACGATACGGGTGGCCGAGAGGAGGTTCGGGATGCTCAAGGCCCACCGCCTCATGGAGATCCCCGTCGGGATGATCCATCGGAGTGAAAGCATCGTCCGCCTAAATGACGTTCCATTCACTCCCTCTCCCACGCCCCCTCCCGCCAGGGGGAAGAGAGGAGCCATTTGTAGGGGCACGGCATGCCATGCCCC
>JACQHM010000027.1 GCA_016199025.1 Candidatus Methylomirabilota bacterium
AAGTCGAAACCAATGTTGCCGAGTTCTGGGTCGGTTTCTTCGACTTCCCGATGATTGACAACACCCGCCTCTCCCATGACCAACGATGTGCCATAGTCCTGACCGCCTTTGGGGGATCGAGCGCGGACATTACGGCCATTTATTTCCCTGGATCCTATGCAAGCCTGAAGGAGAAACCGTATTACCAGGAAGTAGTCCAGAATCTTCTAAAGTCAAGTCAGCTTCTTGGTGAAAGCGGGACGAAATAGGCTCACAGGTCCCATGCCGCCCTGGCCAGCATGTAGCAGGTCGCGGCAGCCACCAGGAGGAAGATGGCGGCCCCAAGGGCCATGGGCATCTCCCATCCCCCCGGCATCGGCACCGGCTTCCCCCCCTCAGGCCCCACGATGACCTTGATCAACCCCCCAATCCTGAGCAGGAGCAGAAGGACCAGAGCCCTGGTGAACCACTTGAAGCCTTTAAAGATCAGCCAAGGAAAGGCGATGACAAAGAGGCCTCCTAAGAGAAACCACCCAGAGGATCCTCCCCTCACGGCCCGCTCCGCCACCCCGACGTGGGCGAGGTAGAGCGCCCCCACCAGATAGATCAGACCGTAGATGAGGTAAGCGAGGGCAGCCTGTCGGTACTTCTCCTCCCTGGTCGCCATCACGTTTCTAGGACGATTCGCCGGTCCCGTAGGGCTTCTTGTCCCTGACGTACTCGGCGATGACCTCGTTCATCATGTCCCGGGACTGCCCGATCCCCTGCTCGCAGAGCGACAAAGTGATAATCTTCTCACCCTTCTCGGCGGCTAATGCCTCAATCCGGGACCGGGTCGTCTCCCGCATGAAGCCGACCGGAACCCGCATCAGGCGGGCCATTGCCTCCTCCGTCCACTGGAGGGCTTGGTTCCCCGTATCCCTGGCTTCGACTTCAATGGTGCCATCGGCCTCTCGGAACCCGCTATCCCCGACCGTGTCCTGGATGATCGGGAGGGCAAACTCCTTTGTGATGGTCGAAAGCCGTTTCACCCGGGCCGACTTCTCAATCCTGGCCTTCGCCCGTCGCCGGAGGTAGGCATCCGTGATCTCCTTCAAGACCTTCCTGGCCTCCTCCGTCCACCGCAGCTTCGCACCGTCGAAGGCCTCCTCCTCCTGGATCCCCCCTTCTTGTCTGGCGACGGCCTCGATGACCGTTTGATCGATCACCTGGAAGCGTTCGGCCCCTGCGCCGCAGACCGGGCACTTCACCGGATCTTGGCCCTTGGCCACGTAGCCGCAGACGGCGCAGATCGCGGTCACCTCATCCTGGGTCTTCAAAGTCTGGAGGGCCAGTTCCTTCGCCACCTCCTGTACCTTTCTCGCGGCGGCACCTGGCATGAACAGCTCCATGGCCTGATCGATGACCTTGGAGGAGATGACAGTATGCCCCTGCTCGATGGCAAAGCGGAGGATCGCCGTCCTGGCAATCCCCCGGACCTGCTGGGGGACCCGCTCCATTCTCTGCTTTGCCTCCTCCGTCCAGAACATGATCTCTTCCGCCTTTACGTCCATCGACGGGTAGAACTTCCGGCCGGAAAGGTACACGTGGCAGGGGGCCAGTCTCAAGAGGTTCTCCACGTTGGAGCCAAGGTCCATCTCGGTCTCGTCGCTGTGGACGCCGATCCGCCCCAGGATCAGGAGCCAGGGGCGGGTCTTCCTCACGTATTGCAGAATCTTCTCGAAGGCCTTCCCGTCCAGGAGGGTGATCTTGAGATCGACCCCCTCCTCCACGGCGACCTTCCTGGCGATCTCCAGGTGGGATTGATAGATCTTGGCCAGCCCAGTGTCTATGATCTCCTCGTGGAGCTTCTCCTGCTCCTTGAACCGGAAGACCTTGGACGCCTGCTCCGAGAGGACCTTGACAATGCCGCTGAAGACCGAATAGTGCAGGTAAGGATCATAGACCGCCACCGCCTCTACAGGCCGTCCGAGGGCCTTCCCCAGAGCCATGCCTACCTTCAATCCCGCGAAGGATTGGGGGCTCCCGTCCACCCCGACCAGGATCGCCTGGCCGTCCCCGTTTGTCTCCAGAGACTTGACAACGAAGGCATCTGTCGTGACCCTCCGCACCACCCGCTCGCACACGCTCCCGATGAGACTATCCTTTACCGCCCCAATCCCCAAGGCCCCGATGATCACCAGGTCATAGTCACTCCCCTTGATGTCCTCCATGAGGACCTTGTAGTGCTTCCCGTCGAAGGTCTTCCGCTCGAAGGGAATCCTCTCCTCCTGACACCTCCGCTCCATGACATCCAAATAGGAGTCGGAGATTAACTTGAGCCCCATGGCGATCAAGGAGTTGTGGATCTTCCGCTGCCGCTCCAGTTCGTTCTCCTCCAGGTACTCCTCGGGGAGCGTATACTCCATCTGCCGGAACCGGTAATCATGGAGCCGAGCGGCGTAAACGTGGCTCCCCACCAGGGCCGCATCGAACTGCTTGGCCAGTGTGATGGCGATCTCAACGGCCCGGTTGGAGTACTCGGAGTTATCCACCGGTACGTAGATTTTCTTGAACATAGGCCCTCCCTATGATGTGCTCAGAGGTGACAGACTAGATGTGAGAGAAGCCAACACCCCAGCCGACATGCTCACCGGCCGATCTGGAGCCTTCTCCGCAGCCGCTCCAGGACCTCCCGCCGCTTCAACGGCGGATAGAGCCGTCTTGCTTCACCTATCTGGAGGTACAGGAGGATGCCGGTGCTCAAAAAGAAGAGGTCTGCATGTCTTCCCCTGACGGATCTGAGGATCTCCAAGCTCAAGTAGATGTAGGTGGCAAAACGGGCCCTCTCATGCCGGCTCAAGAGAAGGAACCCCACCACGGGAGCGGCCAGTCCGTAGATCACAAAATTCCGCCAAGGCGGGGCCCCAAAGTTCAAGAATCGGACATGAGCGAGGTAGGCAAAGAGCTGGAGTAAGGGGCTCATGAGAAAGTAGCCGGAAACCACCAGCGCCCCAGGTGGCATGTCCCTTAAGCCCCGCCACGACCCTTTGCTTTCCATCGCCCCCTTCACATGCCTATCCTATCACGGGCCTCGTCCAGCACCTCCTCGGTGATAACACGGTACCCCCGTTCCAGCGCAAAACGTTCGATAGCCTTCTTCGCCCACGATCGGACGAAACTCGGGATCCTCTGGATCCTGGCCTCTGCCGCCTCGGTCCAACGGACCTCCTCGGCCCTCCCGGCTTTCTCTTCTGCCTCCCTCACCAAGGCACCGAAGGGACATCCTCCCGCCTCCTGTGAGGCTTCCACCGGCTGTTGGAGACCCCCGTCTCCGAAGGCATCGTCCCGCAGCTTCGCCAGACTGGACCGGGTGAATTGAAAGGGTTCTGGTTGGGGAACCCCTCCTCGCCCGATCTTCACGTCCAAGACCTTGACCAACTGGGTTTCCAGAGGATTCGTCAAGAGGGAGATCCGATGCAGACAGCTTGGGCAGCAGAACGTGACGGCGAGGGACCCTTGATCCGGCCCTTCCACCTCCTCAAGCTTCATCGCCTCGTCGCACGGGACGCAGAGAAACTTCATGGCACCCTCTCTTTCGCGGGTGGTTTCGACTTGACAAACCTCCGCACCTCCTCGCCCAGACAGGCGAAGGCCCTCCCGGCAGGAGACTCGCGACAGTCCAGGAAGAAAGGCCTTCCCTCGTCAGAGGAGGTGGCGATCCTGGGATCGAAGGGGATCCGCCCGAGGTAGGGGATGTCGAGCTCGGCCGCCATCCCCTCGGCGCCCTTCCCCTCGAAGAGCGCCCCGACGCTTCCGCAGGTGGGACAGACGTAGCCCGCCATGTTCTCCACCAATCCGATGAGCGGGGCCTTCAACTCTTTGGCGACCGCGATGGAGCGTTTCACGACCAGGTGGGAGACCTCCGAAGGAATGGTGACAATCAGAGCGCCGCTTGGGGGGAGGAGCTGGACCAAGTTGGGGAAGCGATCAGTCCCGGGCGGAAGATCGATCAACAAGAAATCCAGCTCACCCCAGTCGGTGTCGGCCAAGAACTCCCGTAAGGCATTCACCTCCGCCATGCCCCTCCAGACGAAGGCATCCTGCTTTGTAGAGGCTTCCCACATAACCGGTGCGTCCCCAGGCAGGAGGAGATCCATGGACATGACCTTGATCCCGAGCAGACCCCGGGCCGGGGAGACACCCCTCTCACCCATCGCGAAACTTGCCCCCCGGACCCCCATCATCTTGGCGACGGACGGGCCGTTGATGTCAGCATCAAGGACCCCAACGGCGTACCCCTCCCTTGCCAGAACGGCGGCCAGGTTCACCGTGACAACCGTCTTCCCCACACCACCCTTCCCGCTCATGACAGCGACGGTATGGCTGATCCGGTGGAGGCGGGCGGCAAGGCGCTCCTGGTGCTCTTGAAGCTGGGCGACGACGTTCGACCCCGCGTCACCGACGATATCCTTGTAGCGCTTTGGCATCCTTCCCTCTCGTAGAGGGTTCCTCACATGGTCCTAAGCCGTACTCCGGCGAGCAGCCACAGTTGCGACGAGAAAGGTCAGAACACAGAAGGCAACGGTGATCAAAAGCGACGGTACCAACGGAGGCACCTTTCCCACAGCAGCAGGGGTCTCGAGGTAGAGGCACCGACGTAAGGCCGCCATGCCGTAGGTCAACGGATCCAATCTCATCACCCACGCGAGCCATGGAGGCACGCCTGAGGAAGGGAAAAAGGCTCCGGAGAGGAGCCACATCGGTATCAGGATCAAGTTCATAATCGCATGGAACCCTTGGATGGAATCCATGCGCCATGCAATCATCAACCCGAGGCTTGTCAGGGAAAAGGACACAAGAGACATCACCGCCACAACCGAGAGGAGCGAGAGGGGGGTCAAGGAGATGCCGGCGAAAGGGGCGAGGGGGAGCAGGAGCACGCCCTGCAACAGCGCCAAGGTGGCGCCGCCGAGGGCCTGACCCATCACGATGCTCCAGCGGGGGACGGGGGCCACGAGCACGCCCTGGAGGAACCCCTCCCGGCGGTCCTCCACAGTGGAGATGGTGGCAAAGATAGCGGTAAACAGAAGGACTAGGGCGATGATGCCAGGGTAGGAGTATTCGACGTATCGCGTTCCCTCAGGAGCTCCGGGTGGCCGAAACGAGGCGCTCAAGCCTGCACCCAGGAGGAACCAGAAGACCAGAGGTTGCGCGAAGGCACCAACCAAGCGGCTCCGTTGGCGAAGGAACCTCACAACCTCCCGCCACAGGAGCGTCGCCACCGGGAGGACCCGATCCTTCATGATCCATCCCCTCCGGCCGTTCCCTCGCTTAAGAAGCGGTGGCCGGTCAGGTGAATAAAGACATCTTCCAAGGTCGGCTTTCCAAAGGTCACAGACCGGACCTCACCGGGAAAAGCATCCACGACCTCCCGCACGAACTCATGGCCGCGGGGGCGCTCCATACGGAGGGTTCCGTCAACCAGCGCCACTTCACATCCAAACCGCTCTCGGATCTTCGTCTGCAACCCCTCGGGGTCTTGGGCGTGGATCACCACGACGTCGCCACCAATCTTTTCCTTCAGATCATCCGGTGCTCCTACAGCCACCAGCTTCCCCTGCTGGAGAATGCCCACCCGGTCGCATCGCTCAGCCTCTTCCAGGATATGAGTCGTGAGCAGGATGGTGACGCCATCTTGTTCCCGCAAGTAGTCGAGGTAGTCGTCAAAATCTCGCCGGGCCCCAGGGTCGAGGCCAGTGCTCGGCTCGTCGAGGAGCAAGAGGTCTGGCCGGTGAAGCAAGGCCTTGGCGAGCTCCGTTCGCCTCTGGAGACCCCCGGAAAGGGTCTCCACGAGGTCGGAGACCCGGTCGCCCAAGCCTAACCGGTTGAGGAGGGCCTGAGCCTGGCTTCGAAGCGCTCTCCCCCATAACCCATAAAGATGTCCATGGTGCTGGAGGTTCTCCATGACCGTCAGCTTCGGATCAAGGCTAGGGTGCTGAAAGACCACCCCTAAACGCCTCCTAACGGCGTGGGATTCGCTGGCGAGATCGTGCCCGAACACGCGCACATTCCCGCTGGTCGGTCGCATCAGGGTGGAGAGGATTTTGAAGAGGGTCGTTTTGCCCCCACCATTCGGCCCGAGGAGACCGAAGATCTCCCTCCGGGAGACGGTAAAGGTGATGCCACCGAGCGCTTCCCGAGTTCCGTAGAGGCGACGGAGGTTCTCGACCTCGACGGCGGGCATATCGATCCCTGATGTTTGCCTATCCAATTATGGCCGCGGGTACAGGTGATAAAGCATCAAATAGACGACCACTCCGGTCACCGAAACGTACAACCAGAGAGGAAGGGTCCAACGGGCAATCCTGATATGTTTCTGAAAGCGACCTTTCAATGCCCGGGAGAGGGTCACCAAGGCTAACGGAATGATAAGAGCGGCTAGGAGGATGTGGGAGATCAGGATGGTAAAGTAGATCGGTCGAATCCAGCCCTGCCCCCCAAACGGCATTGAGCCGACCTGATAGTGGTAGGTCAGATAGGAGATCAGAAAGAGGGAGGAAACTCCAAAGGCCGACAGCATACAAATCTTGTGGGCCGTCACCTGTTTCTGTCGAATAAAGACATACCCAACGGTGAGGAGGACAGCGCTTGTCCCATTAAGGAAGGCATTGACAGCGGGCAAGGCCGAAACGTCGTAATCGCCAAGGATCTTTGCCTCCCGGCCCAACAGCAAGACTCCCACACCCAAAAGGACAAAGGAAGATACAATACCAAGAGTCGAAATCGCCAATCGTTCTTTCATGCTGTCATGAGCATCGAAAACAGCTCCACAGGCAGGGTCAAGAAGGTGAGCAGAGGAACCTCTGCCGGGCACGCTCGCACAGCCGGAGGCCCTGTCCCTGTGGTTTCACCTTGCGCCCCGTGCCCCCCAAGATGCTGCCTACCCGCGGTAGATTCACCTGGGGATGTTAATGAGGGGTGGTGGATACCTGAGAGGTGACCGCGGATCGGTGAGGGGTTGCGGAGAGGTCAGGAAGGAGCGCAAAGACCAACAGCACACAGATGAAGAGCGGCGTCAGAGCGATGAGGGCCAGCGTCCGCCGCTCGAACTTCAGGTGCATGAAGTAGAGCGCCACCAGCGAAGCCTTGGACAATGCCAGACCCACGAGAAGGATGCCGATGGCCAGCCTGGCCAAGGGCAGGTAGATAACAGCAATTTCAACAATCGTCAGGGCCAGAAGCCACCAGAACACACCGATGTAATTGGGTTCCTTGTGCGCGGTTGTCATCGCCATTCCTCACCCCGCTAGAGCAGGTAGACGAAGGTAAAGATCAAGATCCACACGAGATCCACAAAGTGCCAGTACAACCCGGCGATCTCAACGGACTGGTAGTGTTCCGCCGAATACCGGCCCCGGATCCCCTGGATCACGATACAGGTGAGATAGATGACGCCTCCACTCACGTGCATGCCATGGAAGCCCGTGAGGATGAAGAAGGTCGTGGCAAAAAGATGACCGGTGAAAGACAGGCCCTTTTCAGGCAACCGGTGGAAGATCAAATGGTTCCACTCATAGGCCTGGCATCCCAGGAAGATCAATCCCCCGAGGATCGTCAGCAAGAGAAAGTTTCTAAGCCCCCGTCGATCCCCCCGCTTGATCGCCGAAAGGGACAGGACCATCGTCACACTGCTACAGATCAGAAGGAAGGTCATGAAGGCCGTCAGGGGGATGCCGAGGATCTGTGACGGGACCGGCCAGTCAGCGCTTCCATACCGGATGGCGCCATAAGCGGCGATCCCGGCCCCAAAGGTCATCGCGTCTCCCACGAGGAAGATCCACATCCCGAGCTTCCCCCAGCTCTCGGGCGTGAGGGGCGATTCCGCAACCTCGACAGACGGGTGTGTCATCGCAACTTCACTCAATTTCTGCTCTCCTTCTCAGTCCAGGCCAGGTGCTGGATGGATGCCTCCTCCCGGCGGTTGCGGGCACGCCGGTTCACGTAGAACAACCACCCCGCGATCGAACCCACGATGGCAAACGGCATCGCCATGAGGAACAGAATACCCCAGTAGAAGCCCCGAGCCGTCGGGTCCCCCGACGAGGGGCCCACACACACGGGACACGCCTGAACGGCAAGGGGGATGAGGATCACCAGGGCCGTAGCCCAGAAAATCACGGGCCCAAAGTGGCTGATCGGAAAAAACCGTGCTCTCAAGGGATCCCCCGAAATCTAGCTCAGGTACACGAGGGTGTAGAGGATAGGCCAGAGACCGACCACGAAGTACCAGTACATCCCGCACAGTTGGACAGCCCCATGGTTTGACGCCGAGAATCGGCGGTGCCTCGAGAGAATCGAGAGGATCAACAGCCAGACCACCGCCCCGAGGACATGGAAACCATGGATCCCAATCAATGTATAAAAGGTGGCTCCATAGGAGCCGGAGGCAAGGGTCAGGCCGAAGTGGACAAGGCGGATCCACTCGGACCCCTGCACGCCCAGGAAGAGCAGTCCAAGGAGGGCTGTTAGGAGGAGCCCCTTCACGAGCCCGGCCTGGTTGCCACGGCGGATGGCCCGGAGGGCCCGATGCATAGTGTAGGCACTCACGAGCAGGATGACGCTATTGATCCCCGTGATCATGACGGGCAGGCGCGGTTGAAACGGTGGGGGCCAGGTCACGCTCCCCAGCCGGAAGACGAGAAAGGCCCCGATCAGCCCGGCGAAAAACATCGCCTCCGCCCCCATGAAGATCAGCATGCCCAGGTAGGCATTGCTGACAAGCGGCCCCGCCGAGGGTCGCGGGTCTTCCGGAGGGGGGGAGCCGTCGCCGAAGGTGGGCTCAAGGGATGAGGGGGGGAGTCCCTCGCCTACACCCTGCATCCCCGCGATCTCAGCCGCCTCGTTGATGGCGTGATCCATCAAAGACCCTGTGGTGCTCCTTGGCATCTTTGGACTCTCCAGCAGTGACTTGTTCGGGGTGCCCCCTAGCCCCTGAGAAACATCAAGATCACTGATCCGATCCAGAGGGTGATAAACACCCCGACCAGGATCAATCCTATGCGTCGGTTCTGCACTCCTACCTCCTGACGGCTCCTCATCTTCACCCTGCGGTTAGATCGGGACTTTGTCCAGGACCATCAACACCAGGAGCACCGGGAGATAGAAAAGGGAAGCCAGTAACAGGCGTCGTGCGGCTATTGTCGAGGGAACAATAGCCAGAACGATCCCGCACCCCAAAAGCCCGATCCCCAGAACAAAGGCCCCAAAGAAATAGATCGATCCCGCCAATCCGATGAGGCTTGGCAGGAGGCCCACGGCCAAGAGCGCCAGGCAGTTGCTCACGATCTGACGCCCCGTCCTCCTCCCGTCAGGATCGACGACCGGAAGAACCCGGATACCCCCCCTGGCATAATCGTCCCGATACAGGCTGGCGATGGCCAGGGAGTGGGGCAGTTGCCAGAGGAACAGGATGGCAAAGAGGACCCAGGCCCCGAGGCCCAGCTCACCCCGGGCCGCAACCCAGCCGGTGACCGGCGGCAGGGCCCCAGGGATCGCCCCCACGACGCTGCAAAGCGGGGTCTTTCGTTTAAGAGGCGTGTACACAAAGACATAACTTGCCACCACGACCGCCGTGACAAGGCCAGCTTTGGCGTTGACCGCCAGCGTGAGGTAGAGGAGACCAACAGTGGTGATGGTGACACCGAAGGCCAGAGCGTCAATGGGCCGGAGTCGCCCATCAGGCAATGGCCGAAGGCGGGTCCGCTCCATACGAGCATCCACCTCACGCTCGAGGAACTGGTTCAAGGCGATGGTTCCACCCGCAGCCAGCGTGGTGCCAAGGAGCGTTTTGAGCAGAAGGATGATGTCCAGCGTTCCCGAGGAACCCAGATAGAACCCGGCCAGCGTCGTGACCAAGACCATGAAGACCACACGGGGTTTCGTGAGCGCCAGGAAATCCCTGGCTCGCCGGCAGGCAGGCACCACCCCCCGATCTGTCCGGTGGACAGGTCTCGATCCCCGGGGCATCTCGATATCCAGCGTCTCCGTTCTTAGTGTCATGCGGGCACCTCTTCCGACCCGCCTGCCGGATGGGCAGGGATGAAGGCCCGGGAAACCTCAGAGACAGGCGTTGCCAGCAGTCGAGACGTCCGCAACGTGAGCACCAGTCCCGATGCCAGCATCAGCGCCCCGATGACCATGTGGGCGGTCGTGACGATCGCGGCGAAGGAGGCCAGAGAGGCCCCAAGGGTTGTGAACCTGACAAGGTATGAGCCTAAGCCTAAGGCCAGTTGGAGGATCAGCAGGCCTGAAAGGATGGCGACGGGACGCACCAGCTTGGGCTGATCCGAATGGTCCCTGACGATCTGCCTGAGGAGCCACAAGATCACAATGGCCACGAGGGCAGCCGTCAACAGATGAGCGTCCAGCCTCAGGCCGGTATGCCTCAGGACGGCCCCCAAGAGGAGCTGGACGTAAATCAGCCCCATCGTCAGGATTGAGAGGCGCTGAAGCCTACGGGCCCCGGCCGTCAGGACCTTCTGGGGAAGCTCCTTCCACCCCCTGGAGGTCAAGAGGGCCAAACTCACCATCAAGGCGAAGAAAGCATGGGCGAAGCTCGCATGGATGATGGCCAGGGTCGTCTGCACCAGGATGACCCGCAACCCCCCTAGCACCCCTTGAACGACAACCGCTAAAAGCGCAACAGCCCCCAGCCAACGGAGCCACCGTCTTTGCTCCTTCGTCCAGAGTAACAGGACGAGGGCGATGGTGAGAAGCCCAACAACGGATCCAATGAGGCGGTGGCTGTGCTCGTAGAAGATGCCGCCCACCATCCTCGACCATGGGAAGAGGAACATGTTGTACCCGAAGCTCGTCGGCCAATCGGGGACCGCGAGCCCTGCCCCTTTGCTGGTCACCAACCCTCCCATCACCAACAGAAGGAGGGTCGCCCCAGCGGTCAAGAGAGCAACCCGGTGGGGCCAGACCTCGGCCCACCTCCCACGGTCGTTGAACAGAGGAACCCGGTCTCGCATCCGCCCCCCTCCCTAATGCGCCCTTGCGGCGGCTGGTCTCGGTTCAAGGGGCCGATCCTGAGGGAGCCAGTCCTCGGCGACCGCAGGATGGCTGTACTCGTAGGGGCCGTGGTAGACGACCGGGATCTTCTCCCCCCAGTTACCGTGGGGCGGCGGCGACGGCGCACTCCACTCCAAGGTGTTCGCCTGCCAGGGGTTTCGTTCCGCCTTCCTTCCCGCAAACAGGCTCCCGAAGAAGTTGACCACAAAGGGGATCTGGGAGATGGCGAGACAGAAGGCGCCATAAGTGATGAAGACATTGATCGGTTGAAGAGGATGGAGGAACTCGTACTGAAGCGGATTGTAGATCCGCCGCATCATGCCGCCCACGCCCAGGATGTGCATGGGGAAGAAGGTGGCGTTGAAGAAGATATAGGTCAATATAAAGTGGAGCTTCCCCAGCTTCTCGTTCATCAGGCGGCCGAACAGCTTCGGGAACCAGTAGTAGATGGCGGCGAACATGGCGAAGATGATGCCCGCGACGACGTAGTGGAAGTGCGCCACGATGTAGTAGGTGTCATGGATGAAGATGTCCACCGGCGTCGAGGCCATGTGGATGCCGCTCAAGCCCCCGATGACGAAATTGGACACAAAGCCCAAGCCGAAGAGCATCGGCGTGGTGAACCGGATCGAGCCGCCCCAGAGGGTGCCCAGCCAGTTGAAGGTCTTGATGGCCG
>JACQHM010000236.1 GCA_016199025.1 Candidatus Methylomirabilota bacterium
CACTTACACTGTCGCCCGCGTGATCGAGCGGCTGCAACGTCCCACCCTCGTCATCGCCCACAACAAGACGCTGGCCGCCCAGCTGTACGGGGAGTTCCGCGAGTTCTTCCCCGAGAACGCGGTGCGCTATTTCGTCTCCTACTACGACTATTACCAGCCGGAGGCCTACGTCCCGCACACCGACCTCTACATCGCCAAGGACGCCTCGATCAACGACGAGATCGACCGCCTCCGCCACGGCGCCACCAAGGCGCTGATGGAGCGGCGGGACGTGATCATCGTCGCCTCCGTCTCCTGCATCTACGGCCTGGGCTCCCCCGATGCCTACTACGGGATGATGGTCCTTCTGGAGGAGGGGGAGAACATCGATCGGGACGCGATGCTCCGGAGGCTGGTGGAGATCCAGTACCAAAGAAATGACTACGACTTCCACCGGGGGACCTTCCGGGTCAGGGGCGATACGGTGGAGATCTTCCCGGCTTATGCAGACACGGGGGTCCGGGTCGAGTTCTGGGGGCCCGAGGTCGAGGCCCTGTGGGAGGTCGATCCTCTGACCGGGGACAGGCTCCAGAAGCTTCAGCGGGTCCCTCTCTACCCGGCGACTCACTATGTCACCCTCCCCGACTGGCGGGAGCGGGCCTTCCAGGCGATCCTGGAGGAATTGGAAGAACGATCGGCCTGGCTCGAGGCGAACATGAAGCTTCTCGAGGCCCAGCGCTTAAGGCAGCGGACCCTCTACGATCTGGAGATGATGCGGGAGGTCGGGAGCTGCAAAGGGATCGAGAACTACTCCCGGCACCTGACCGGCCGAAAACCTGGGGAACCTCCGCCGACCCTGGTGGACTACCTTCCGAAGGATGCCCTGATCATCATCGACGAGTCCCACCAGACGATCCCCCAACTCAGGGGGATGTACCACGGGGACCGCTCCCGGAAGGAGACCTTGGTCGAGTACGGCTTCAGGCTGCCGTCGGCGTTGGACAATCGGCCCCTGACCTTCGAGGAGTTCGAGGCAAGGGTCCATCAGGGGATTTACGTCTCGGCCACGCCAGGCCCCTACGAGCTGGAAAAGGTCAAGGGGAGAGTGGTCGAGCAGATCATCAGGCCGACAGGGCTGATCGACCCTGAGATCGAGGTCCGGCCAACCAAGGGGCAGATCGACGATCTCATCCACGAGATCAGGGGGCGGGCGGCCAAGGACCAGCGGGTCCTGGTGACGACCTTGACGAAACGGATGGCCGAGGAGCTGACAGGCTACCTCTTAGACATCGGCATCAGGGCCAAGTACCTCCACTCGGACATCGAGACCCTCACGCGGAACGAGATCATCCGGGACCTCCGGCTGGGAAAATTCGACGTCTTGGTGGGGATCAACCTGTTACGAGAGGGCCTGGACATCCCCGAGGTCTCCCTGGTCGCGATCCTGGATGCCGACAAGGAGGGGTTCTTACGAAGCGCCACCTCGCTGATCCAGACCATCGGCCGGACGGCCCGGAACGTGGAGGGGAAGGCCCTCTTCTACGCCGATGCCTATACCTCCTCCATGAAGGAGGCCATCGAGGAGACCAACCGGCGGCGGAGGCTCCAGATGGCCTATAACAAGAAGCACGGGATCACTCCCGAGACCATCAAGAAAGAGATCCACGATATCCTCTCGTCCATCTACGAGCGGGACTACTACACCATCCCAGCCCTGCCGGATGAGGAGCGGGATCTCTCCATCCCGCCCGAGGAGGTCCCCGCCGTCATCGCCCAGTTGGAGAAGGAGATGCGGGCCTTGGCCAAGCGGCTGGAGTTCGAGCGGGCGGCCGAGATCCGGGACCGGATCCGAGCCCTCCAGGAGAGGAGGATGGGCGTCCTCGAGCGATGACGGCCTTGAGTTGTCCAGACGGAGGGGGGAACCCGTGATCAGGCGCCTCTTCTGGATCGTCGTCCTGGGTGCTCTTGTGTACGTCGGCGTCAAGGTCGGCTACGCCTACTATCAGTACTTTCAGATGGTTGTCGTCGTGGATGAGGTGGCTGACGGGGCCGTTGCCCAGCTCTCCAGACAGCGAAGGGGGTTCACCCGGGAGATCCAGGAGGGGATGGTGGACAACCTCCTGAAGCGAGCCGCCGAGGTGAACCTCACGCTGGAGCCGCGAAACATCGCTATCGAGGTGGAGCAGACGGCCTTCACCCTCACGGCCCGCTGGACGACTGATCTGCCGCTCATCGGCTATACCCACCGGTTCAGGTTCGAGGTGGAAAAGCGCCAGCCTCTTCCCACCGCCCGCTAAAGCCTCCCTCCCTAAAGATGCCTACCCATGGGCGTGAACAGCCATCGGAACCCCCTCACCCGTGGTCAAGGGGCAATCCCCCCTTCCCCCCTTTCCCAAAGGGGGGGGATTTCTAGGGTGAAGGTGAGAGCGCGTTGAGAAGATCCCGGAAATCATCAGGGACGGGGGCTTCAAACTCCATCCATGCTCCCGTCCTGGGATGGTAAAACCCTAATTTCCATGCGTGGAGCAATTGCCTTTCCGCCTTGACCCTGACCCCTGACCCCTGA
>JACQHM010000237.1 GCA_016199025.1 Candidatus Methylomirabilota bacterium
CCTTTTGGCATCTTCCTCGTAGATGATCATAGGGGAGCCTTCTATCCCTCCACCATGTCACCCGTGCGGCGACAACTGAATCTTTTTTTATAGCATAGTCGCGGAGAACACACAAACGTTTTTAGATCTCCCGCCTCCCCTCCAGGGCTTTGGCCAGGGTGACCTCGTCGGCGTACTCTAAGTCCCCTCCCATCGGGAGGCCCCTGGCGATCCTGGTCATCTTGACTCCCAGGGGCTTCAAGAGCCGGGACAGGTACATGGCCGTCGCCTCCCCTTCGGCCGTCGGATTGGTGGCCAGGATCACCTCCTTCACCGTCCCCCTTTCCAACCGGTGGAGAAGTTCCTTGGCGTTCAGCCGCTCAGGCCCTCTCCCCTCCAGGGGCGAGATGATCCCGCCCAAGACATGGTAGAGCCCTTTGAACTCCCGGGTCTTCTCGACGGCGAGGAGATCGTTCGCCTCCTCCACGACACAGAGGGTGGAGGAGTCCCGGCCGGGGTCGCGACAAATGGCACACAGCTCCTCCTCGGCGATGTTAAAGCAGACCGGGCAGAACTTGAGCTTCTCTTTCACATCGACGATGGCCTGGGAGAGGGCGAAGACATCCTCTTTCGAGACCTTGAGCAAATAGAAGGCCAGCCGCTGGGCCGTCTTGGGCCCGATCCCCGGGAGCTTCAGAAGCTCCCCGATCAAGCGGGATAAAGTCGGTGCGTAATAGACCATCGCTCCCCCTTAAAAGAGGCCCGGGATGGGAGGAAGGCCTAACCCCCCGGCGAGGCGCCCCATCTCCTGGGCGAAAAGCTCCCGGGACTTCTTCAGGGCGTCGTTGGTCGCGGCAACGATCAAATCCTGGAGCATTTCCAGATCTTCTCCCTTCACCACCTCCGGATCGATCTTGACCTCCAGAAGCTCCCCTTTCCCGTTCACCATGACCGTCACCATCCCGCCGCCGGCGCTCCCCTCGACCCGTTTCTGGGCCGCCTGCTCCTGGAGCCGCTCCAGCTCCGCCTTCACCCGCTGGGCCTGCTTCATGAGATTGGCGAAATCCTTCATCCTCCCCTCCCTTCCCCCTCCTCGGAGGAGGAACGTTCAACGTTCACGATCTGGCCCTCGAAGAGCTCAAGCGCCTCCTTGACCAGTGGGTGCTCGGCAATGGGGACCCGCTTTCTGCCCGTCTTCGGAGGCGGAAGGTATCGGTACTCGATTTTGAGACGCCGATGGAACACCTCACCGATGATGGTCTCTAAGAGCATCCCGTTCTTCCGATCTTCCAAGGCGTCCCGGGCGAAGGAGCTGTTGTCTTCGACGAAGAGGCGAAGGAGGTCCCCTTCCAACGTCACCTCTCTCACCTTCGACTCTAACAGCGAGGCGAGGGAGGGCTTCTTCTCCCCAACCCGCTTCTTCACCTCCGCCCACTGGGCCTCCAGGCCGCTCTTCGCCTCGGGGGGAGGCTCCTCGACCGCCCCCGTCGGACCCCCGGCCTGATCCGCCTCCTGGCGGGGGGCCTTTGACCCCTCCTCTGCCTTTCCCTTCAACGGTTTCGTGCCAGCGCCTGCCGGGCTTACCCTCCTCGGCCCCTCCCTCGGCATTTCCTTGGGAGCTTCCTTAATCCTGTCCCTGGCCATCTCCCGCGGGGGAGAGGTGAAGAGGTCCAGCTCGGACTGAGGCTTGGTTGGCGGGCCTCCAAGGCGGGCCTCCAAGGCGGAGAGCCGCTCAACCAGGGTCCCCAAGGACGCCAAGGCGTGGACCTGGGTCAGGCGGACTAAGGCCATCTCCAGAACGTAGCGGGGGAAGCTGGAACGGCGCATCTCGAACTCGGCCCGGCTTAAGAGCTGGAGCGACAGCTCCAGCGCCTCGACCGAGAGACGGTCCCCCTGCCGCTTGAGGGTGGCCAGGTCCCCCAAGGTCCCTCGAAGCAGCGGACGGGGGTCTTCGGCGATCTTTACGATCAGGAGGTCTCGGAAGTAGCCCAGGAATTCCTGGCAGAAGAGGCGGAGGTCGTAGCCCCGGTTGAACAGCTCATCCACCAGCGCAAACAGCTTTCCCCCATCCCGGTCGATAACGGCCTGGGCGGCCTGGGCGATGACCCCCCCCTCAATCAACCCGAGGGCCTCGACGACCTCCTGAAGCCCGACCCTTGGCCCGCTGTAGGCCACGACCTGGTCCAACAGGCTCTGGGCATCCCGGAGGCTCCCCTCGGCGGCCCTGGCTAAGGTGAGGAAGACCTCCTCGGAGGTCTCGATCCCTTCCGCCGTCGCGATCTCTTGCAACCGGCCGACGATCTCCTGGAGGCCGATCCGCCGAAAATCGTAGCGTTGGCAGCGGGAGTGGATCGTCGCCGGGACCTTGTGGGGCTCGGTTGTGGCCAGGACGAAGACCACCTTGGGCGGCGGCTCCTCCAGGGTCTTCAAGAGGGCATTGAACGAGTTTATGGACAGCATGTGGACTTCGTCAATGATGTAGACCTTGTACCGGCCCCCGACGGCGGCGTAGGGCACCCCCTCCAGAAGCTCCCGGATCTTCTCCACCTGGGTGTGGGAGGCCGCGTCAATCTCCAGGCAGTTGAAAGAACGCCCCTCGGCGATCTCCTGGCAACTGATGCAGGTGCTACACGGCTCTGACGCTGAGCCCTGCTCGCAATTCAACGCCTTGGCCAAGATCCTCGCGGTGGTCGTCTTCCCGACCCCCCGGGGGCCGGCGAAGAGGAGGGCATGGGCGAGGCGGTCCTGGGCCAGGGCGTTCTTCAAGGTCTGGGTCACCGGATGCTGGCCCACCACCTCGTTAAAGGTCTGAGGCCTCCATTTCCTGGCTAAGACAAGATACGCCATGTTATGACTCCAGGGGGCTGGGGGCTAGGGACTTGAGGCCGAGAGGTGTTCTCCGAACCCCTAATCCCCAGCCCCTGTCGTTTCTTGGCCGTGCACCCACCGTCGATCCGCCCCTTGGGGCGCCAGACCAAGGGCGAAAGCTCCGGCCGGGCTCCCCTGCGGCACAGGAAGGAATCTCCTTACCGTTGCTTCCTTCCGGACCTGGCGGAGTTCGCAGCCCCTCCTTGCGCAGGACCCAACCCTCAACGCCCTCACCCCGGGAGGAAACCTCAAGAGATCAAGACCTCGGGTGGGGATTCGACCCCGCATGGAGCGGATTTCGGGTACAGGGCACCGCTACCTCCCCGTCTAG
>JACQHM010000238.1 GCA_016199025.1 Candidatus Methylomirabilota bacterium
GAGGCGCTCGGCCAGCCAGTCGGGGGTGTAGTATTCGCCGAGGTCATGGCGGATTTCCCGCGGCAGCAGGTAGTGATAGAGCTTTTTCAGCAGGTCGCGGGCATACTCGGGGGCCAGCTCCAGGGAGCCGGGGTCGTATTCGGCGAGGCGGCGGACCATCCGCTGAAGCTCATGGTGGAGGTCCTCATCCCAGGCCGCCAGATACCAACCAAAGAAGTCGCCTTCCAGAAAGTTTCGGATGCCGTACTCCCGGAAGAGCCCTCCGCGCTCCAGGGAGGCCAAGCTCCTCCGAAGTTCCTCCGACGGCTCTGCCGCCATGCGGGCGAAGGGGGCCGTACTGCCTCCCGCGTAGCGGGCCGCGGCCAGGGACGCAATGAGCTTGATCAGGAGGGCGTAGTAGGTATGGAGGGCGAAGAAGACTTTGGCGGGTTCGGTGGACTTGGGGTCGAGGCCGACGCCACGGACGAAGGCGCGGAACTCCTCCTTTGCTTCGAGCCGCTCCGACCACTCCTTATAATCTGTGGCCTCGCTGAAGAAGAGGCGCCACTGCTCGAAGAGCTTTTCCACAAGCGGGTGTCTTGAGCCATGAAGGGTACGATAGATGGTCCGCACCGCCCGCTGGGCTTCGATGTTCTTGGGGCCGAAGTCCTCGATGAGGTTTTCAGGGATGAGGGCCGCGCCACTCGCCAGCGAGAAGAGGAGCCTGAGGAACCGTTCGACCGAGCCGGATGTGGTAGGAACCGGCTCTTCGACCGCCCATCCCTCGCCGACTCGACGGACAAAGATGAGGTAGTGGCCGTCCATCGCCACGCCGGCCAGACGATGGGCTTCTCTCCGTTCCCGGTTTGCAACGCCCAGGATGTAATCCTTGACCTGTTGAATAGCATGCTGATTGCCTTTGGTCGAGAGCTTCTCGCTTAAAGTGCCTGGCCGCTCGTATTCGATGATCAGGCGGTTATAGACCGCATCGGCCCGGCCGCGGGCGACGTGGTACTCCTCGCGGACGTTCAGCGGGATCTGGACCTCGGCCACGGCTTCATCGAGCAGGCGGGCCACCTCACGGCGGAAATCCGCCTCCGTCCGTTCAGGCCTGGCAATGCTCAGAAACTGCTCGGCAAACCTCGGAGCCAGGCGTGATGCTGCTTCTTGCCCGTTATTCATCACTTCATCTCTCTCCAGTCAAGCTCTTTTACCAGATCGCCAATCACCCGTCAAGAGGGCTTAAAGCGCCGCTCCAGAAGATCAAGAAGGATCCCCTCCCGCAAGCCCCCGTCGCTAATGAGGAGGGACGGGAAGGAGAGGCCCTGCATGGTCTCCAGGACGACGGCGGCTCCCGCCACGATGAGATCCTCCCTCCCCTGCTCCAGGCCGGGGACCTGAAGGCGCTCCCGGTGGGACATTTTGGCCAATGATCTCAACAACCCCTCCACCTGCTCCAAACTTAACGAGGTCCCATTCACCTTCTCGGGATCGTAAACCACGAGCTTCAAGTGGATGGCGGCCAGGGTGGTCGCAGTCCCCCCCGTACCGACCAGGAGGGCCCCTCGAAGGTCCGGGAGGCTGGCCCGCACCCCTTTGATCCTCCTTCTGATCGCCTCCCTAAGGGCCTGAAGCTCTCCGAGGGTTGGAGGATCGCTCTTCAAGAAGCCTTCCGTCAGCTTCACCACGCCCAGATCCGTGCTGATGATGGCCTTCGGCCGAACGTCTCTGGCCAAGGCAAACTCCACGCTCCCTCCTCCGACATCAAGAACAAGGAGGTCCTCGCTGGGGAAGCCGAGGGCACGGGACACCCCTAAGATCGCCAGGCGCGCCTCCTCCTCGGAAGGGATGATCCGAAGGGCGAGGCCGGTTTCCTCCAGGACCTTCGCGCTGAAGTCCTCGCCGTTCATGGCCTCTCGGACGGCGGAGGTCGCCACGGCCAAAACAGCCTCCGCTCCGTGCCTCCTGGCGATCTCGGCATAGCGCCGGAGGACGGCGGTGGTCCGCACCATCGCCTCCTCTTTCAGCGAACCAGTCCTGAGCAGGTCCTCCCCCAGGCGGGTGATGGCCTGCTCCTCAGAGACCAGCCGAAAATCCCCGGGAGCATCAGCCTCGGCCACCAGGAGCCTGATCGTGTTCGTTCCGACATCGATGGCGGCGTAGATCGGCATTGGAGAAAGGTCAGGGGGCAGGGGTCAAGGGGTTCGCGGCCAGTTTCCTGACAAGCTGTGGATCAGGGGAGACGAGGATCGCTTTCTCGTGGGTGAGCAGGACCGTCCCAGGCTTTGCCCCCTTCGGTTTTTTCAGGTATTTCCTGAAGGTGTAGGCGACCTCCACTTTCCCCTGCCCCCTCACCTGGCTGTAATAGGCGGCTAGAGCGGCCGCCTCTCGAAGCGTGCGCTGAGGGAGCGGAGCATCCTTCCCTGGGAGTCGGACGAGGACGTGGGAACCCGGGAAGCCCTGGGCGTGGAGCCAGAGGTCATGGGGCTTCGCCAGCTTCCACGTCAGGTATTCGTTCCCCGACCCGCTCCGCCCGACGAGGATCGTGAGGCCGTCGGAGGAAACGAACTGGCGGGGGAGAGGCCCCTCCCCCTTTTCCTTCTGAAGGGCCTCCCCTCGCGGCCGGGCTGAAGGCCGGGGTGGAAGCTCCCGTTCCAGGGCAAGGAGCGCCTCCCGATCCTTCACCGCGGGGACCTGTTCCTTCAAACCCTCGAGGCGACCGAGGGCCTTCTCAGCCTCCGTAAGCCTTCGCTTGACCACCTCCATCCCCCGCTTCGCCTTCCGGTGGAGGCGGAAGTACGCTTCAGCGTTCGCCTTGACTGAGAGGGCCGGGTCTAACGGGATGGTCAGGGGCTTGCCCGAATAGTCAGAAAGCTCGACCTCCGTCATTCCCTTCGTGACAGCCCCCTGATGAGCGAGGAGGAGCTGGCCCATCGTTTTATACACCTCGGCTTTTTGGTAGACCGAGACCTCCTCCTTCAGCTTCACGATCCGCCGATGGAGCCGCTCCTCCAACGCCTTCATGCGCTGAAATAGGGTCCGGCGGAGGGTAACAAGTTCTTGCCGGGCTGTTTCCCATTCGTAGAACCGCTCCGCCGCTTCGGCCATCGTCGGGAAGGGCAGTTGTCGTTCCCCGGGGAATGAACAGAAAGGGAAGGCGGCCAGGGCGAAAGGGACCTTCTCGTCATCCTGGAGGACCCTGGGCTGGAACGAAGCGGTTCTGACGATGTCCAGGATCTCCTGGAGCGCGGCCCAGAGCCGTTCCACCAGATCCACCCCTTCCAGGGCCCCGGCTCGAAAGGCAACCTCCTTGGCCACCAAAGGGCTAAACCCTAAAAATGTCTCGAAGAGGGCCCTCCAGGCCTCCTCCCCTCGTGCAAGAGGAGGGGCGATCAGCTCCCGAAAGGTCTGAAGCGAGTCAAGCTGAAAGAGATCCCGCTTGTCCGGCTTCGGGGGGGGGCCATAGCGCTCGGTCAACCCTGGACGGGGACGAAGGCAAGCCAGGACTCCGCCTGATCCCTCCTCCACCAGGATCAGGTTACTGTCCCTCCCCATCAGCTCGGCGTAGAAGATCACCCTATCGTCTGACGCCTTCCCCTCGAACCGGAAGGCCACGACCCGCTCAAGGCCTTGTTGAGTGATCCCCTGGAGCCTCTTCCCTTTGAGATGCTTTTCGGCCAGGGCCCCCAAAGGTGTTGTCGCCGACGGAGGAGGAGGTTGTGTGATCAGATGGAGCCTGGGGCTGGAGGGTTCGGCAGAGAGGAGAACCCTCCGCTTTCCTCCCCGTCGAAGCTCCAGAAGGAGGGAGCGGGGGGACGGCTGGGAGACCTTCTCGACGAAGGCCTCGACCAGCCCGCGAAGCTCTGCAACAGAAGCGGCTAAGACAAAGGCGTCCATGGGCCCCACTATACCGAAAAAGGGAGAGCGATGTAAAGGGGAGGTGAGCGTTCAGCCACCAGTCGTCAGCGACCAGCCCAGAGTCGCCGTCAGGACAACGCTGAAGAGGACCCCTCGGGGGCCTGCAAACAGGCGAGCCAAAAGGCTGGGTGGGATGCCGATCCTCTGGAGAATAGCGAGGGGAATGGTTTCTCGGACGGGACGAAGGAAGTGGTTTCGAGCAGTTGCAAAACTATTCCCTCTCCGGTAAGATAACGGCTCCCCTGTAAACGGCGTAACCCATGCCGGGGTATCTAGGGCAGAGGAGTCCGAGGGGGGGTCACATGTATGACGAGGAAGCGGTCAAAGCATTCCAGCCGGTCGAACGCATCGTCCAGGCATTCAACCTGCCGCTCATCCTGCAAAGGAAGTTTACCGGCATCCTCAATGCCATGGAGATGCAGTTCGAGGATGGACGGTGGGACGAGAGGGTGCTTGATGCCTTGCAGTCGGCCCTGCTTTCCTTGACGGATGCTGTAGGAGTGTCGCATCAGCGGAGGGATCTCGAACAAGCCCTGCAAAGATTCCGAGCCCATCTCCGTCAGCGACGGTCCCTTTAACCCGGTACACGTGGAGTAGTTGAACGCTTCACTCACCAAAGGGGCCGCCCCAACGTCAGCAGAAGCGACAGGCGAAGGCTACTGCTGGGGCGCTGTGGCCTTTTTGCCAAAGGACGGCGACGACCAACATGCGGATGCCGAGGATGATGAGGGCTGGAAAGACCGTGGGCATGCTCTCCTCCTGTCATTTCGGGACGAGCCCTGACAGGGAGATACCGATATGACCCACTTCCGACACGTACGGCTCCCCCCTCCCCCGTCTAAACGTATGGTCGGTCGAAAACGCAAAGGACATGGGTTTCCCCCCGACAGGTTGAGTCGGCAAGAAGGTGAAAGCGGCTGAACCTCTCCCTTCAGGGTACAACACCAACCTCTTTGGTTCGCCTTTGCCTATCCCACTGCTGATTTTGTAGGTGTACTGGTTGCCCAGATTATCAACGGCAAAGGTGCTGGTTTCCGGTTCATCGAGCCATAGGCTGATGGTGAGGCCCTTGTCCTTATTGATGTAGTTCAGAAAGATCGAGACGCCGCCATCGGCCAGCACCCGGACCAGTCCGACCTCGACCTGGAGGAAGCCAAAATCCTGAGAAAGGACTGCGTTGGGTGGTCCCGCTGCCTGAGCCGGCAAGGGAGCTTCACCAGCCGGTGAGGGAGGGGCGACCGCCTCTTCCTTTCGCGCTTGACCTGCCGGAGGGGCCGGCGGAGTCGGCGCGACCCCGGCCTGGAGCTGCATGGCACTCAAGCCACGGAGGGCAAGGGTAAAGGTGGAGCGGCGATCTCCTTCGATCCACCGCTGCTCGCTGACGAAGCGGAACACGGAGCCTTTTTCCTCCGGCTTGATCCCCTCCGGCGGAGCAAAGGTGAGGATCGTCGTCATGCCTTTGGCACCGGCAGCCAGGTCAAACCAGTCGGGGCTGTCCGACTCTTTCGGCTCGGCGTTTAAGCCGCTGCTTGTCTTATACGGGTACCGATTCCCTTTCTCGTCGGTCAACCTGGTCTTGTTCTGGGGGTCAACCAGGGCCACCTTCACATCTTTGTCCCCACCGTTGGTATAGGCAAGGGTCACCTCCACCTGTCCATCTTTCAGGATCTGGACATCTGCTACCTCGACTTTCAGCTTCCCGATCTCCTGAACCAGGACCGGAGTAGCCAACGCTTCCGCCAGTTGGATGGCGGCGGGCCCTTCACCCGTTTCGAGCGGCTGCTGCTCTGGAACAGGTGGTGCGGGAGGTGACTTCGGGAAATCGCCTTCCTGGAGCTTGACCGCCCAACCGGATGGGTCCACCTTGAAGGTTTTGTCCGCGCTTCCAACCACTTGCCCACCCGGGCCGAGGGCTTCCGCATAGAGCTTCTGCTCGCCGATGGCCAGGCGGGCGACCAGCTTCGCGCCAGGGGCAAGAGTCATGGAGAACCCGGGGAAGTTCACCTTCAGGTCCCAAGGGGTGGCGTTAAGAATCTCCCCCCGGACCGGTCCAGTCCGCAACGCCGGGGGTGACGCAACGGCCGCCATCGTCTGCGCTGGAGCAGGCGGAGACGCGGCTTGTGGCTGCGTCGCCATCGGGACTTCACAGGCCGTCAACCCCAAACCAATCACCGCCAGCACGATTAGCCTTCTCATGCTCCTCCCCTCCTCATCTAAGAATCAGAACCGGACGCCCTGCTTGTACCATTGTGCATCCTGCCTGTCAAGCTCTTTTCGCGGCGATTCCAAGGCTCTTCAGTTTGCGGAGGGTGTCGCATCCTCCTTAAGACACAGCGGGTGGTCGGGCATCCAGGTCGGCGTGATGCAGGGGATTCTCGGTGGAAAGGCCTTCCACTTTCGCAGCCGTTAGGAGGTCGTCGTCACTCGCGACGAACACCAGGGGAGGCAATGCGTGGGATGTCAACTCTTCGGAGGTGACCAATGCTGTTGCCAGTTGAACGGCGTCGTAGCCCCTCAGTCGGTAGCGCTGAGTCAACCCAACGGCTTGGTCGATAACACCACGATCAACTGGAAGAAGCAGGAAATGCTCATCACAGTCCTGGAGAAAGCGGCTGAGTGCCCGATCCCACTCTTCCAGGGTGAGCCCTCCGGGGATCCGCTGTTTAGCCGCCAGGGCAGCGGCGACCTCGGCCAGTGTGATCTCGGCGAGCAGGATGGTGTGCTGCGCGGCAGGATCGGTGATCTGCCGGACCCAGGCGCTCCCGGGCTCGTCGGCATAGCGCTTGACCAGGGCGCTGGCATCCAGGCAGTAGTCCGTCATGGCTTGGGGCCTCGTTGTGTCAGGATGATCTCACTGAGGGAAGGACCGGCGGCCCGGCTAACCGCCCTGCGGACCTCATCAAGGGTGACGCCCGGAATGATCTTCCGTCGCAGGGCGGGGGACAGGGGACGCACGCGTCCTGAAGCTTGCAAGAGTTCTCGTGCCGTTTGGGATGAAGCCGCTTCCCGAGCTTTGAGCGCTGTTTCGATGAACTCCAGGGTAAGGATCTCGGGGGCCTTCCCCACTTTGCGAGCTTCTGCTTCCAGGCGCTTGTAGATCTCCGGTGGGACGTCAATAATGAGCGTGCTCATCTTCGTACCACTCCCTTTGCTTGTGACTCTGGGCTCTTTTTTCCCTTTTTGGTATCTGTAGAAGGGATTATAGCACAGGCATCTGGCAGGAGAAATCGTAGAAAACGGTTGACATTCGGCCTGTCCACCTAGACAATGTCTCCATCACGTCCACATGGAGAAGCCCATGGTCTCTCCTGTGTATTCGGTCTCTTGGAACCTGACCCAGCGGTGCAACCTCTATTGCGCCCACTGCTACATGAGCGCCTTCGCAGGAGCCGACGCCTCAAAGGAGTTCTCCACCGAGGAGTGCCGCCGGGTCATGGACGAGATCGCCCAGGTCAACCCCAACGTGTTCCTCATCCTGACGGGCGGGGAACCCCTGCTCCGGAAGGATATCTTCGATCTGGCCTCTTACGCGGCAGAGAAGGAGTTCACCGTCGTCCTGGGGACCAATGGTGTGCTCCTGAAGGAGAAACAGGCCCGCCTCATGCGACGTCACGGCATCCAGGGGGCCAGCCTGAGCCTGGACTCCACAGACCCGAAGAAGCATGACGCCTTCCGGCACCTCCCCGGTGCCTGGCAGGGGGCGATCCGGGCCACGAAGGCCTTGAAGGCCGAGGGGCTCGACTTCTCGATCCACACGAGCGTCACCTCCTGGAACATGGAGGAGATCCCGGGCATGATTGATTTGGCCCGGGCGCTCGGGGCCCGGGTCCTGAACTTCTTCTTTTTGGTCCGGACCGGCCGGGGCCAGAACCTGACCGATATCACCCCCGATCAGTACGAGCAGATCCTCACCTATCTGGCCCGGGTGCAGGGGGTGGGAGACGGTCCCAACAACTCATCGGAGGAGCCTTCAGCCTCCGACCGGCCGGAGGATCCCTGGAGCGTCCCCGTGGGGCGATCAGGGGACCTGATCATCCGGGCCAAGTGCGCCCCCTTCTTTCGGCGGATCCTGTACGCCCTCGACCCTGACTCTCCCCTTCTGAACAACTACGCCCACGGAAGCTGCCCTGCGGGGAAGGCCTATTGTCGGATCACCCCCGAAGGGGACGTGACCCCCTGCCCCTACATGCCGGTGTCCTCTGGGAACTTGAGGGCCAAGTCCTTCGCCTCGATCTGGCATGGGGCAACAATCCTGAACGACCTTAGGGACCCGCAGTTGGGCGGCCGCTGCGGGGCCTGCGAGTTCGCCAGGATCTGCGGCGGGTGCCGCTGCCGCGCCTACGCGACTTACGGCGATTACCTGGCCGAGGACCCGGCCTGCGCCTACCAGCCGGGGGGGTTCGGCGGGAAGCTGATCACCCTCTCCGAGGAACGGACTTTCGGCCTGGAAGCCCGCTTGACGCTGGAATGGACGGAGGCGGCCCGGGAGCGGGTGAAGCGCCTCCCCTCCTTCGCCCGGGGGATGGTCATCAAGGGGGCAGAGCGCTACGCCAGAGAGCAGGGCATCCACGTCATCACGCCCGAGGTCCTCCAGGCCGTCCGCGAGCGGGCCGAGGCCCGCTTCGGCCGTCCCTTCACGTTCAGGGAGTTCACGCGGATCGCCCTCCCGCCACAGCCTCCTCCCGACCAGGAGGAATAACCGCCGATTTCCCGGCGAGAAAGGAGAAAATCCCCCCGTGCCCCCCTTTTCTAAAGGGGGGGTGGGGGGATTTCGGTTGAGCCCTGGTGCCTCATACAGGCCCCAAGAGGAGAGCAGCCGGCTTATCGTAAATTGTCTGCTAGCCGGCAAAGCGAACCCCATGTGCTTGGTTCTCGATCTGCCCGCGCCATTTATTTACAAATACTTACGATGCATAAATCCTTTTCTTGACACAGGGGGAGACAATAGCCTATATATAAGCTGCTTCCCTGTTTTTGGGAAACCCCCCTGATTCCCCAAAGTGGAACTCCAACGGCAAGTCAAACGAGCGGGCAGGAAAAGGAACGCGCAACGGCGTGTCTCGGAAATTCGGTATGACCGCATGGTGGAATTAGGGTTGGATAGGCAGATTGGTGCAAGATAGCATCTAAATGTAGATACTCTAAAAGCATCTACATGGGTATACATGCATCCATTGCTAGATACTTGCATCTAAATATATAGATACATTGCATTCGGCATAATTTATAGTTAGGCAGGTACGGCGCATTGATGAGGAGAACACGCAATGACAACCGATACACAGATTGAGCAGCGGTTGACAGCGGTCGAGAATGCCGTCAGCGAATTACAACGCCAACTTGCCAACCTTCCACCCGCGGCGAACTGGTTGGAGCAGATTACTGGTTCGTTCAAAGATGAACCCGCGTTCGAGGAGGTGCTGGAGTTCGGACGAGCCATCCGGTCAGCAGATCGACCGTCCGAGGATGCTGGAGAGTAGGCGTGAAGTATCTGCTGGACACTGACCACCTTAGCATTTTGCAGCGGCAATCAGGGCCGGAGTATGCGATGCTAATGACTCGGATCGCGCAGCATTCGCCAGCGGATCTGGCCTCCTCGATTATCAGCTTTCATGAGCAGGTCCTAGGCTGTCACACATACATCAGCCGTGCTCACAGTTCCAGCGATGTCGTGCGTGGCTATGGGATGTTCGTTCGAGTGCTACAGGACTTTGCGGTTGCCCCTGTGATCCCGTTCGATGCTGCCGCGGCAGCGGTGTTTGACGGCTTGGTGGCGCAGCGGGTGCGGGTAGCGACAATGGATCTGCGGATTGCGTCGATCGCGTTGTCGCGTGGTATGGTGTTGGTTACGCGGAACGTGAGCGACTTCGGCAAGGTGCCCGGGCTGCAGATCGAAGATTGGACCGTGTAGAGGGTTGAGGTGCCTGCCTATCAAGGTGCTGCACCTGACCGCTATTCCGCTGCGCTCCATTCCGGCGGCTGAGCGCCTGAGCCGTTAGACAGCCGGATCATGGTTCTACCTTCGCCCATAGTGGACAGGCGTAGGACGATGTCTGAGGAGCATATATCCGGCCATCTTTCACTCGTGGGGAAGGGCATCCTTGCCAGAGATAGCCCGCTTTTTCGGAATCATCATTCGCATGTATGCTGAACCTGCGGTGCCCCATCACCGTCCCTATTTCCACGCTTATTATCAAGAGTCGGTGGGGATATACAGTATTGACCCTGTTGAGCTCATTGGTGGCGCCCTTCCCCGACGCCAGCAGCGGCTCGCTGAAGCGTGGGCTGAATGACACCAAGATGAGTTACGCGCGAATTGGGAACGGCTGCAAGCGGGGCGGCCGCCTCGTGAGATTGCACCGCTCAGTTAGGAAAGGCAGGTAGAGTGATGGAACATCCCATTTATCGGGTGGTAGCATTCGAGATCGGTGGACCCTACACGTTGCGGGTAGAATTTGACGATCACAGCAGGCAAATCATTGACTTTCGGCCGATCCTGGAAGGCGAATTATATGGGCCTCTGCGGGACTTGGCGTTCTTCAACCAAGTGCGGATTGATCCCGAAGTACAGACATTGGTTTGGCCGAACGGGGCCGATTTTGATCCGGCCACCTTGCATGATTGGCCGAAGTACGTTGAGGATTTAAAGGTACTTGCAAAGCAATGGGCCGCAGCAGCGACGCCATAATACTGTGGCGGGTTGAGGAGATCGAAGCGCCCCTCAGCCACCCGTGAAACTGCTCATTGATATGAACCTGTCGCCATGATGGGGCGCGGTCTTTGAGCTTACGACGAAGCCTTTCTGAGTGGTTGTTGTCGTTACGCATTTTCGTTGGCCACTGATGGCTGAGAGCTGAACACTCACTTTTTTTAAGGATGGGACATGACGAAGAAGGTCAAGATCACGGCAGGATCGGTGGAGGCTTTCGCCACCTTACGGGAGACCCCAACGGCCGACGCCCTCTGGAAGGCGCTCCCGATTGAGGGGCGGGCAAGCCTCTGGGGGGATGAGATTTACTTCTCCATCCCCGTGGAGGCGAAGATGGAGCCGGGCGCCAAGGAAGTAGTAGAGCTCGGGGATCTCGGGTACTGGCCCCCGGGGACGGCTTTCTGCATCTTCTTTGGCCCGACCCCGGCCAGCCGGGGGAATGAGATCCGGCCGGCCAGCGCCGTCAACGTCATCGGCCGGCTCCAGGGAGATCCCAAGGTCTTCAAGCAGGTGACCTCCAGGACGAAGGTCAGGATCGAAAGGGCGACCTAAAAAGGAGAACGGTCTTACGTGGCAGAGCCGTCCTTCTCGGAGATCGATCGGATCCTCTCTGAGCTCTTACGGAGGGAAGAGCTGAAGGGGCAAAGGCTCCACCTGGAGGTGATCCCGCCGAAGGAGGCCTGTTACGGCGAGTTGACCCCCCCTCTCCCCACCCCCCTTCAGCACGTCCTTAAGACGAAGGGGATCTTCAAACTGTACCTCCACCAGGTCAAGGCCGTGGAGGCGGCAAGATTTGGGCAAAACGTCCTCGTCGTCACCGGGACCGCCTCTGGAAAAAGCCTCGCCTACCAACTGCCGGTCCTGGAAACGATCCTCGACGTTCCTTATGGAAGGGCCCTCTTCCTGTTCCCCACAAAGGCGCTGGAACAGGATCAACTGAAATCCCTACAGCAACTGATCCCTCAGGGTGTCAAGATCCGGGCCGCCATCTTCGATGGCGATACCCCGTCCTACCGACGCTCTCAACTACGGGAGAACCCTCCCCATATCCTCATCTCCAACCCCGACATCCTTCACCTCTCCCTCCTCCCCTACCACGAGGCCTGGAGGGAGTTCTTCGCCAACCTCCGCTACGTCGTCCTGGATGAGCTTCACACGTATAAGGGGATCTTCGGCTCCCACGTCGCCCATGTCCTCCGCCGACTCCGCCGCGTCGCCGCCCATTATGGCTCGTTCCCCCAGTTCATCGCCACCTCGGCCACCATC
>JACQHM010000239.1 GCA_016199025.1 Candidatus Methylomirabilota bacterium
TCGATCACCAGAAGCCTGGTCCCCGAGGCGACAAGCATAGCGCCCTCGGTAATTGTGACGATCTCCGGACAGTACAAAGGATACCGGGGGACAACGAACCGGCCCGCCGCCAAAGAGCTGGGGAAGGAGAAGGCGGTGCCGACCACCACCAGAAGCCAGAGGCAACACGTCCTCATGAACCTCCCCCTCCTTTCTTCCCCACCCTGAGAAAAGAGCCAAACACCTTCGATTGGCGCAGAGGGCTCACACCCCGGTGCCGGAGCGCATGGGGCTATGGGGTTGTCTGCCGCTGGTACCCCAGCGACTTCAGATACTCCTCCCCCTCTCTGGAGAGGAGCCACTCCTCCAGATACCTGGCCAGATGATCGACGACGAAATCCCTGGGCAGCCGTGATCCGGCGAAGAAAATCACCAGCTTATCCTTGAGGGTTCCCAAAGGCGCTCCTCCCCTTTTGAGGACGGCCTCACCCTTTCGATCACCCCTTCACCAGGATTTCATACCCCTTCCGGGTCGCCGGTGGGACGACGAGGTGGAAGGCTTACTGGAAGGGCTTCGAGGGAGAAAAGAGAAAAGCCTTCTGGAGAGGATAGGAGACGACGCCAACCCTGGAACCCGCTCCCCGGAAGGCACTCGCGGGGGGCGCCATCAGAGGCCGCTATTTCTCCACGGGATAACCCTTGGCCTCCCAGGCCTTGATCCCCCCCTCCATGTTGTAGATGTGCTTTCGCCCGATGGCCGCTGCCACCTCACAGGCCAGGGCACTCCTGATGCCCTCGGCGCACTGGAAGATCACGTGTCCCTCAGGGACAACCTCCCGGGGGTTGCTCATGAGGGTCATCAGGGGGACCAGCTTGGCATTGGGGATTCGGCCCTGGCCCCACTCCTGGGGCTCCCGGACGTCGATGAGCGTCACATCCCCTTTATCAAGCATGGCCTTCACTGTATCCACATCGATCCGCTCGAAAGGATCTTTGAGCTCGGATGTCATCGTTTCTTTCCTCCTGGTCTCGTACAAGGATGTCTGACAGGCTTCCACGAGATCGTGCTGACCCCTTCTTCTTACCACGCCGATGGCCAAAGAGTCAAGGCTCACCAAGTTGCAGAGCAGGGTGGGGGTGCCCCGGTGGCCGATCATGCTCAACAGACACGAAAACTGAAGAGCCCTGCCTTCGTGGGGAATCCCCTTGTATCACTATAGACCATGTGGTATGAAAGGGGGAAGAGAGAGGGATTTCCCCTCATCATGCGAGCTTAGGGTTCGCCGGCCATATAGTGAACGGGACCGACGTCCACTCGGGCGAACGGCGGGGCGACGTATCTGACCCGTCCGATGTTGTTCTGGAAGGCAAAGACAGGGATCTCTGCCTTTTTCACAAGCCTCTTGGAGGCATCGTAGAACTTCAGCTCCAGAAGGACCTGGGTCAGAGGCTTGTCACTCTTGTTGGTTAGGGTGATGTCCAGGAGGGGCCGGTTGCTCACCTCCTCGTCCAGTTTCTCAACGATCACCTCGACAACATCATCCTCGTAAGCGTACTCCTCCCCTGCCAGGAGCAGGGCCGGAAGGAGGAGACCAAGGATCGCCCCCATGAGAGCCTTTCTGTTCATGGCACGCGCCTCCTTTCCCAATCAGGTACCCGATCCCCTGCTAACTCATACCAGACAAGGCCTCTGTTTTCAAGAGAAGAGAAATGACGATCAAAGGGATCATCTTCGATTTCGACGGGGTCGTGGTGAAGCTCAAGCTGGACTTCCCCGCCATCAAATGGGAGATGTTCGGCTCTGAAGAGGGCTTCATCCTCGAGCGGTTAGAGACCCTCCAAAGGGAGGAGCGTCAAAAGGCCGAGGCGATCCTGGAGCGCCACGAGGCCAGGGCCGCGCATGAGGCCGAGCCCCTGGAGGGGGTCCTCGCCTGTCTCGCCTGGATGGAGGAACGGGGCCTGAAAATGGCCATCGTGACCCGGAACAGCAGGAGAAGCATCGAGACCGTGAAGCAGAAACTCGGCCTCTTTTTCCCCATGGTTGTGACCAGGGAGGACGCTCCACCGAAGCCTTCCCCCGAACCGGTCCTCTTCGCCTGCCGGAGGATGGATCTCAAGCCCGAGGAGGTCCTTCTGGTGGGGGATGGCGAGTTCGACATGCTGGCTGGAAAGCGAGCAGGGGTCCGGACGGTGCTGTTGAAGAACCCCGCCAGGCCTTCTTCGGAACATGCCGATTTCACGATCAATTCCTTACATGAGCTGGCAACCCTCGTCGAAGGGATTGACCCCCGTTGAACCCTTGAACCCCTGGGGAGGAAGCGATGGGGCTGAAAGGGGTGGAGCACTTCAATCAGTGGAAGGCGATCAAGGCTTCCTCATGGGTTCAAAGTGGCGATGGAGGCCCCCACGGCCGTGGTGGTCTTCGGTTGGCCAGGCCTGGTTGAAGAACTCCTTGGGGTAGAACGTGTAAGTCAGTTCGAACCGCTTGGCCTCCGCTGGGACCTCGTCTTTGATACGGAAACTCAAGGGGAACTCTTTCTCCTCCCCAGGGGCCAAGGTCGTCTCCAGGAAGCAGAAGCACTGGATCAGCTCGACATGCTTTTCCCACGCCTCCGGCCTGATGAACTCCTTCGCCTTGGCCGTGACCGGCTTGTCCGAGAGGTTCCTGGCCCGATAGGCCGCCTGGATGACCTCGCCGGGCTTCACCCGCACCTCCCGTTGGACCGGGAAGAAGGCCCACGGAAGGTCAAACTTCGTCTCGCCTTTGAAGCGGACCAGGATGGCCCCCTCCCAGTTGACAAAGACCTTCCATCCATCCCGCTGGCGGACCAGATCAAAGGTCTCCTCCACGTCCAGCCTGGGGACAGGGTCCAACCTCACCATCCTCTCGAACCGTTTCCTGGCATCGGCCTTCTGTTCCTCTGAAAGATCGAGGGGAAGCTCCCCCAAAATCTCCTCCATGATCTCGGGGCCGTTCGGGAGGCGGGCCTTGATCTTGACGCTCGCCCTCTCCCCTCCAACCTCCGTCCGGACCTCCTGGTAGTCGATCAAGGGGACAAGTTTCCCGGCCAGCTCCAGGATCAAGAGGTTCAGCGGCTCCGAGGGGATCCTGTGTTCCCTGAGGAACTCCTCCTGGCTCTTGAACCGCCGGTCGGCCTCGGAGACCAGGCTGTAGGCTTCCCGGTACCGGTGGGCGTAGATGGCCTCCAGGTACCGCTTGGCGACGGCCTCAGGAGCCTGGAAGGTCGCTGCACGCCAGGGTCCCAACAGGGAGAGCCCCAGAATGAAGAGGATGCAGGCCGCGGCCCTCCAGGAGGGGTGGGGGGGCCCGGCGGGGGTAGACATCGTCTCCTCCTTATCTTGCCGGAAAGTGTTTGGCCAGCCACTCCAGGAGGTGACCCTCCACGCCTGGGGTCGCTCTCAAAAGGTTGGTCCCATGGGCAGAGGTGGGGAAGAGGGTGAGGTTCCTCGGCCCCTTCGCCAGGGCGAAGAGAAGCCGGGAGGAACTGGCGGCGTAGACATCCGCCTCGCCGCACAAGATGAGAACGGGGCGTTCACCGTAGTCCAACATCGCTTCCTCGGTCCTGATCCTCCAATAGTCAAGGCCCGGGGAGAGAAGGACAAGGGCCTTGATCTGGCGATGTTGGGCTGCCGCCACCAGGGCGACATTGGCGCCGATGCTCGCCCCGATCACGCCCACCTTCTCCAAATCCACACGGTCTTGAAAAGGGGCAGGGGCCTGTAACATCAGGCCGAGGTCCCCCGGCATCTTCGCATACTCTTTGTGGGAGAACCCGCGAAAACTGACCTTTGCTCCATGCCTCAGAATACTCTCACCGTGGCCCCGGAGATCGATGGCGAAGACCGCGTAGCCTGCCTTCACCAACCTTGGGATCAACCCCTTCCAGTCCCCTCGATCCCCAGAGCGCATGTGGAGGAGAACGAGGAGGGGAGCCTTCTGGACGGTGGCCCCTTCAGGGTTGCCCGGCGGAAGGTGCAATTCCCCGACGAGGGTCATGCCGTCGGGCGCCTCCTTTTGGAGCCGCTCGGTGGCCCACCCCTCCCAAGAGATCAACAGGAACAGGATCGCTCCGACGAGGACCCGCATCCCTGCTCGTCTTCGATTCATAAGCCATCCCTCTGCACTCCCCCTGGTTTCCTTTACTCCTGACGCTCGAACGTGGCCAATTCCATGACGACGTGCGGCGTCCCAAGCCCGCTTTCAAGGCCCTGGTAGCGGACCCAGAAGTGGGGAGGGGCTACGGTGAACCAAAAGTAGGTCTTGGGGACGAAGACCCGGAACACGCTGAGGAGGCCAAGGTTCGGGACCAGCTCGACTTTATAGCACTCGAACTCCCCCGCTTGGGTCTTGACCCGCTCCCGCCCCCTGGGTTCCAGCGTCACCTCATAGAGATCGGGCTCATTCGTCAACAGATGGGTTCTGAAGGGCCGAGGAGGTTCGAAGGGGAGAGAGCGGAGGGCCGTCCCGATCCCCTCAACGGCCAAGGTATCGGATGGCACTGCCAGCTCCTTTGTCGTGGAGGTGCCGGCGGCGGAATCCTGCCGCTCGAACCGAACCTTTCCCCTGGCAAAGTCGAAGGCCTTCCGTTCCTTGACCAGGAGGCGCCCGTTCAGGTCACGCACCGTCTTCTCGAAGGAGAGGGGGGAAAAGGCATCCTCAGTTTTCCAGAAGGCTTCCAGCGTCCAGCGGACCTCCTCCCGAAATGGACTGTAGAGGCCCTGCCCGGTCTCGGTGAACCGGACCAGCCGCTGCCCATTCACGGTGACCTGTTCCATGGTCCATTCCGCCTCCCACCGCACACCCCCGTTCTTGGCAGAGGTCACGACGGCTCCCCGTTCCTTAGCATCCATCGGCGGGACTTTCAGAGGGTCGGCGGACGCCGATCCTCCACTCCCGAAGAATCCGATCAGGAGAAACAGGAGAATGTCTCCAGAGAGCCTTCTTGCCTCAAGCATGGTGAGCCCTTCTTACGTCACCCCCACCCTCACCCTCCCCCATCAAAGGGGAGGGAACGGAGCGTGAAGGGGTCTAACACACCGCCGGCTCCCTCAAGTGTCGGAAGCCCCAGTTCAAGGTCCAGGTGACCAGGGTGTCCCTGACGCTCTGCCTAAAGAGGTGGTGGGAGAACCTTCTGGCCAGCGAGGGGAGGGAGTAAAAGGTCCGATAGGTCCACTGAAGGCCCTCGGCCAACCGCTCCGGCGACATCTGCTTCGGCCGGATCACGACCTCGAAGAGATTGAACTTGGCCCACAGCCGATAGTCCCTCCAAGGTTCGTCGAGGAAGCGGCCTTCGGCCCTGAACCGCTCGAAGAGCCTCGTTCCGGGGAGAGGGGTCAGGGCGGAGAACTGGGCCACGTTCAAGCGGGTCCGCTCGCAGAACTCCACCGTCCGCTCGAAGACCCCTTCGTCATCGTGGTCAAAGCCGAAGATGAAGGTCCCCTCGACGCCCATCCCGTGGTCGTGGAGCTTCTTGATGATCTCTTCGTATTGCCTTGCCTTGTAGCTCTTGTCCGCCTCTCTCAGCGACTCCTGGCTCAAAGACTCGAAGCCGATCAGGACCCCGACGCATCCGCTTTTTTGGGCGAGGGTGAGGAGCTCTGATTTCTGGGCAATGGCGGTGGTCGCCTGGGTGACCCACCTGATCTTCACGCCCCGTTCGACCATGGCCTGCATCAGGGCCTTGTAGAAGAGGACATCGGTCCCGAAGGAGTCATCGAGGAAGAAGACCGTATCCGCCACCCGGGCGTAGACACTCTGCTGGACGGTGAAAAGCTCCTCCAGCTCCTGGAAGATCTGGTCAAACCGCTTATGCCGCATCTTCTTGCCGTTGAAAGAAGTCACCGAACAAAACTCGCAGCCGATAGGGCAGCCCCGGGTGGTCTGGAGGACCGTCGGGGCGGGATACCGTTCCGTCTTCAGGAGGTGCCAGGGGTGGCGGCTCGGCAGCTCGGTCAAATCCGGGAGGGGGGCGGCATAGAGGGGTTTCAGGGCCCCCCGCTGGAAATCCTTGAGGACCTCCGGCCACACCACCTCGCCTTCGCCCAGAACAACGCTATCGGCAAAGCGGAGGGCTTCTTCCGGGAGGGCCGAGGGATGGGTCCCTCCTAAGACCACAGGGATCCCTTGGCTCCGATACCGGGCGGCCAGCTCGTAGGCCCTGGGGGCGTTCGCCGTCGTGAAGACCGAGATCCCGATCAGGTCGGTCTCCAGCGTTTCAGGGAGCGGCTCAACCTTCTCATCGAAGATCTCGACCTCGATCCCGGGAGGCGTCACCGAGGCCAACTGCAAGAGCCCGTAGGGGAGGACCTTGAAGCCGTACTGCTTCACGATGCCACGTCCGTTGAAGGCCGGTTCGAGTAGTGTAACCTTCATCGTTGTCTCCTGACCGCTTACCCGTGAAAGTCTCGGATCAGTTTCTCCCAGCGTGGATCGTCCAGCGTCAGCTTAGCGTGGCGATAGAGCCACACCCGATCCAGAAGGCCGGCGTAGCGCTCTTTGATCCGACCTGCGATGGTCTCGTAGGTCCCTGACACGGCGTAGGCGGCCAGCATCTCGTCGGTGATGAGATCCGCCATCCCCTGCCAGTCCCCCTCCACCGACTTCCGGTGGAGCTTGGGGGAGAGATCCTGCCAGCCGTGGGCGGCCAGCACCCCCTCGTACGTCCGGGTGGACCCATAGAAGGCGATCTGTTCTTTAACGGCCTGCCTGGCCTGGGCGATCTCCTGCTCCGTCTCACCCATGATCGTGAAGATCGAGGCGGCCAGTTGGATGTCGGTCCGCTTCCGCCCTGACCTTCGGAGCCCCTCCTCCACCGCCGGCACCAGGACCTCCCGCAGGTATTTTGCGCTGTTAAAGGGGTGCACATGGAAGCCGTCGCACAGCTCACCGGCCAGGCGGGCCATGTACGGGTTGACGCCGGCGATGAAGATCGGGATCCTCGGATGGGCGATGGGAGGGGGCTGGAAGAAGGGCGTCATGAGCGTGAACGTGTAGAACTGCCCGCGAAAGTCCAGCTTGGTGCCGTTCTGCCAGCAGTCCCAGATCGTCCGGAGGGCCTGGATCACCTCGCGAAGTTTAGGGCCGGGCGACTCCCACTTGACCGAAAAACGCCGCTCATTGTGGCCCTTCACCTGGGTGCCGAGACCCAGGATGAAGCGGCCATCAGATGCGGCCTGGAGGTCCCAGGCCGTGTAGGCAAGGATCATGGGGCTCCGGGGGAACGCGACGGCGATAGCGGTGCCGAGCTTCAAACGGGAAGTGCGGGTGGCGGCCACCGCCAGGGGAAGGAACGGGTCATGCTGGGTCTCCGAGGACCAGAGGCCATCGAAACCCATCGCCTCCGCCCTTTCAGCGAAGGCCCCGATCCCCTTCAGGTCGTGGGTCAGGAGCCCGATGTCCAGTTTCATGGACGCCTCCTTCACCGGTTATCGCGCCGTAAGCGTTCAGCTTTCAGCCGTCAGCGCCGCCGTAGGAGCGGCTTCCAGCCGCGACTTCCCCGCCGTTGTGAGGGGTCGCGCCAAGGATGGCGCTCCTACAGAAAACCACCTGAACGGTTGCCTCCTGTCGAATCTCGGGCGGGTTCTCCTGTCAGCCTGTGCTCGTAGATCAGGTACGTATGGATCCGGGTGAAGCCAGCGTCGAGGAGACAGGCCTCAATGGGTGGATCGGTCGGAAGGAGCGCAAAGGCTTCCTCATGGCCCTCCTTCAGGGCAATGCTCCTGACCGAGCGGGCGAGCCCCCCACAGGCCCCTTCAGTCCCCTCGAGCCATGTGAGCCACAGGCGCTCGGGTCTCCAATGGAGTAGGGCAAACCCCTCTGGCCGGACCAACACCTGCCCCGCCCGCACCGCTTCTTCGACCATGTCCCAGGTGAGCGTCTTCCAGATCCAGCCGGGAGCAAAGAGACGAGGGGCATCTGATCGGCGAAAAAGCCTGAAGATCGCTGGGATATCCTGGGCTGTGGCAAAAGTGGCCGGAGCGCCGAACGATTCTGCCGGGGCCCGCCAGACGCCAAAGGTCACGACCCAGCGAAAGCCGAGCCCTTCGGCCGCCCGCCTTGCTGCCAGGTTCTCCTCAGCGGTGGCCAGCCGCACCACATGCCGGCCTTGGCCGACCGCATAGTCCAGGCAGTAGCGGGCCAACTCGGTCGCCACACCCCTTCGGCGATGGTCAGGATGGACCCGCATCCCCTGGAGGTAGGCCTCCCATCCGCTAACGAGCCGGACGAAGCAGACACCGATCGGCTGATCGCCAGCATCAGCGACCACGAGGCGCCCCGTATCGGATCGAAGCCACGGCTCCCACGTCTCTTCCAGATAGTCCCCGCTCCCAGGCCCCCAGATGTCCCGGCAGAACGCCAGAACCGGCTCCCGATCGTCGGGACGGGCCGGGCGCACGGTGAATACTGGTCCCATTCGAAAAAGCCCCTCCTGGGTCAACCCCCGTCCACAAGCCCCACCATCCTAGCACCCTCGTCCTTCTTCCGTCAATCGCCAGCGTTGGGAAGCCCTGCGGTCAGCACACTTTCCACTTGACACCCCCCCAGTGGGGGATTACCATAAGGTCACTTCGATGGCGCCCCTTTCCGCGGAGGGGGAGGGTGCGGTCATGACGGCCGGCGGGGACACACAAGCGAACCATCTATCTCAGCGTCCAGCGGGAGGAACACGTGTGCACGGCCCTTTGGGGCAGGGTGAGCCCTAAAGGGCCATCCTGTTTCCGGGGGACCTCGTCCCTACCGCCCGCGGGGGCTGGTCGAGGCGGCCAGCGGGTCCCGAAGAAGCGCGGAGGTCGCTGTGGGTGAGAGGGTGCTGCGGGCGCCGACGGGCCCGATTCAGATCAAACCTGGGGAAAAGGGAAGGCTCATCGTCGTGGTCCCCTATGACTCCGAGCGGGTGGCGAAGATCAAGACCATCGTCGGTCGCCGCTGGCATCCCAAGGAGAAGTCTTGGACGGTTCCCCACACCGATGGAACTCTCGCCCACCTGCTAGCCCTCTTTGCCCAAGAGCCGGTCGAGGTGGAGCCTTCCTTTCGTCCCGTGAAGGCGCCAGACCATCGGAAGTCACCGCCTGAACCGGAGCTCCTTCCAGACCCCAAGCTCCTGGACCGATTGTGCGAGGCCCTGCGTTCGCGCCACTACAGCCGTCAGACCGAACAGGCCTATTGCCATTGGGTCAAACGGTTTATTCTCTTCCATGGAGTTCGCCACCCAGCAGACATGGCCGAGCTCGAGGTCAATGCCTTTCTCACCCACCTGGCCATCAAGGCGCGGGTCAGTGCCTCCACCCAGACCCAAGCCTTGAGTGCACTGCTGTTCCTGTACCGGCACGTTCTCGGTCGGGAGATCGGGACGCTTGACGGCCTCATCCGCGCTCGAAAGCCGAGGCGCTTGCCTGTGGTCATGACCCGTGACGAGGTCAAGGCGGTGCTGGGTCATCTCAGCGGCGAGACATGGCTCATGGCCAATCTGATGTATGGGGCGGGTTTGCGGCTGATGGAGTGCGTGCGTTTGCGCGTCCAGGATATTGATGTCGCGATGAATCAGATCACGGTGCGGGATGGAAAGGGAGCAAAAGACCGCGTGACCATGCTCCCTGAATCAGTCAAGCATCTCTTGCAGCAACATCTCAGCCGTGTGCGGGAGATTCACCGGCGTGACCTGGCGAATGGTTTCGGCCGCGTCGTCATGCCCGATGCGCTGGCGCGGAAGTATCCGAATGCGGCTTCGGAATGGGGCTGGCAGAGGGTCTTCCCCCAGGAGAACCGTTGGCTCAATCCGCGGACAGGAGCGCAAGGGCGTCATCACGTGGATGAATCCCTCGTGCAGAAGGCAGTCAAGGCCGCGGTCCGAAAAACCGGTCTCGCCAAGCGTGCGACATGTCATACCTTCCGCCATTCCTTTGCCACACATCTGCTAGATGCCGGCTACGACATTCGCACCGTTCAAGAGCTGCTCGGACACAAGGATGTCAAGACCACCATGATCTATACGCACGTGCTCAACCTGGGCGGCAAGGGCGTCAAGAGCCCAGCGGATGTGCTTTGAGCGGGAGGGATGTTATGCGGAAACCATATAAGACCCCAAGACACCGCAACACTGCACGTAACCCTCCGGCAACGGGGGATCTTCATGCTGCTAGGGGGAGGCGTCTTATACCGACCCCAAACCAGATAAGGGGTCTTATCTGGAAACCATATACTCCATAGTTGAACTAACCCGCTGGGGCGGGGGATGGTGGGGCGCGGCCCGGGAGTGATTTTATGGACAGGGTGACCGTGCAGCAGATCTTCCAACAAGGCTACGCAGCGTTTGCCCGCTCCCACAAGCTCCCGGGCCATGTCCGGAAAGCGGCATGGGCCCTCCTGGCCTGTCGCACGGCTGTGTTAGGGGGGCATGTGCA
>JACQHM010000244.1 GCA_016199025.1 Candidatus Methylomirabilota bacterium
ACGGGCACCCATGTGGGCTGTGACACCAGCCAGTGTGGCGCCTGCACGGTGATCCTGAACGGGGTGGGGGTCAAATCGTGCACCCTCCTGGCCGTCCAGGCGGATGGGGGGGAGATCGTGACCATCGAGGGCCTGGCGAAGGATGGCCAACTCCACCCGCTTCAGGAGGGGTTCTGGGAGGAGCATGGGCTCCAGTGCGGCTTTTGTACCCCAGGGATGATCATGGCGGCCTACCAGCTCCTCCAGCGGATTCCCAATCCCACTGAAGACGTGATCAGGCACAGCCTCGAAGGGAACCTCTGTCGGTGCACAGGCTACCATAACATTGTGAAAGCGGTTCAGTACGCCGCCAAGAAGATGGCGGCCAAATGAGGGGAGGGGGGACCATGGCGACGACGACCAAGCTCTTCGGATCGAGGATCAAGCGCCGGGAGGACCCCCGGCTCATCACCGGCAAGGGGAACTTCGTTGACGATGTGAAGCTTCCCGGTACGACCTCTGCGGCCTTCGTGAGAAGCCCCCACGCCCATGCCAGGATCAGGGCCATCAACACCGCACCGGCCAAGGCGGCCCCAGGTGTGGTGGCGGTCTATACCGGCAAGGACCTGGTCGAGGGGAAGGTCGGGGGCCTCCCCTGCGGCTGGCTCCTGCCCGACATTAAACTCCCACCCCACCCCCCCCTGGCTGTGGACAAGGTCCACCACATGGGCGAGGCCGTGGCGGTGGTGATCGCCGAGAATCCCTATGCGGCCAAGGACGCCGCCGAGCTGGTGGAGGTGGACTACGAGGTCCTCCCGGCGGTCACCGACGGGGAGAAGGCCCTCCAGTCAGGGGCCCCGGTCCTCCATGACCAGGCGCCGGGGAACCTCTGCTTTTCCTGGACTATCGGGGATAAGGACAAGACCGAGGTGGCCTTCAAAGACGCGGCCCAGGTCGTCAAGCAGCGCTTGATCAACCAACGACTCATCCCGAACGCCATCGAGCCCCGGGCCTCGCTGGCCAGCTTCAACCCGGCCACGAACGACCTGACGCTCTGGGTCACCTCCCAGAACCCCCACGTTCATCGCCTGCTGATGGCGGCCTTCGTCCTGGGGATGCCAGAGCACAAGGTCCGGGTCATTTCCCCCGATGTAGGCGGCGGCTTTGGATCGAAGATCTTTCTGTACCCCGAAGAGGTGATCGTGTCCTGGGCGTCGAAGACCCTGGGGCGGCCTGTCCGGTGGACGGCCGAGCGGCGGGAGAGCTTCCTGACCGACGCCCACGGCCGCGACCACATCACCGAGGCCGAGATGGCCTTTGACAAGGACGGGAAGATCCTGGGCCTCCGGGTGAAGACCAACGCCAACCTGGGGGCCTACCTCTCGACCTTTGCCCCCCTTATCCCTACCTATCTTTATGGGACCCTCCTCTCCGGATTGTACGAGATCCCGACCATCTGGTGTGAGGTCTCAGGGGTCTTCACCAACACGACCCCGGTGGACGCCTACCGGGGGGCGGGGCGGCCCGAGGCAACCTATCTCCTGGAGCGGATGGTGGACCTGGGGGCCCGGGCCCTGGGGATGGACCCGGCTGAGCTTCGCCGGAGGAATTTCATCCCCGCCGACAAGTTCCCCTACCAGACTCCTGTGGCGTTCGTCTACGATAGCGGAAACTACGGTCCGGCCCTGGACCGGGCCCTCCAGATCCTCGACTACCAGACGCTCCGCCAGGAGCAGGAGCGGCTCAGGAAGGAGGGGCGGTACACAGGCATCGGCTTCTCCACCTACATCGAGGCCTGTGGCCCTGCACCCTCCCAGGTGGCGGGGGCCCTGGGGGCCCAGGCGGGCCTCTATGAGAGCGCCCACGTCCGGGTTCATCCCACCGGGAAGGTCAGCGTCTACACCGGCTCCCACGCCCACGGCCAGGGGCACGAGACCACCTTCGCCCAACTGGCGGCCGACGAATTGGGGGTCCCTCTCGAGGACATCGAGATCGTCCACGGCGATACCGGCCAGATCCCCTTCGGGATGGGGACCTATGGAAGCCGGAGCGCGGCTGTGGGTGGAGCGGCCATCCACATGAGCCTCCAGAAGATCAAAGAGAAAGGGAAGAAGATCGCCGCCCACCTCCTGGAGGCCGCCGAGGCCGACATGGTTTACGAGGGAGGAAAGTACTTTGTGAAGGGTTCGCCGGACCGGGCCAAGACCTTCCAGGAGGTGTCCCTCATGGCCTATCTGGCCCACAACCTTCCGAAAGGGCTCGAGCCCGGCCTGGAGGCCACCAGCTTCTTTGACCCCCCCAACTTCACCTTTCCCTTCGGGGCCCACATCGCTGTCGTGGAGGTGGACCCGGACACGGGAACGGTGAAGATCCTCCGCTACGTCGCCGTCGATGACGTGGGGAATGTCATCAACCCCATGATCGTGGATGGGATGGTTCATGGTGGCATCACCCAGGGTGTCGCCCAGGCCCTCTGGGAAGGGGCCGTCTACGACGAGAACGGCCAGCTCCTCACCGGGACGATGATGGAGTATGCGCTCCCCAAAGCTGATAACCTGCCATCCTTTGAGACCGACCGCACGGTGACCCCCTCGCCCGTCAATCCCATGGGGGTCAAAGGGGCGGGAGAAACCGGGACCATCGCGGCCACCGCGGCCGTCGCCAACGCGGTGATGGACGCCCTGGCCCCCTTCGGGATCACCCATATTGATCTACCCCTGACGCCGACCAGGATCTGGCAGGCCATCCAGGCCGCCGCGAAATAGGGGGAGGTGAGGACATGTATCCAGCAACATTCGAGTACCACACTCCAGGAAGCGTGAACGAGGCCGTCTCCTTGCTGGACCGCTATAAGGACGAGGCAAAGCTCCTGGCCGGCGGCCACAGCCTGATCCCAATCATGAAGCTCCGCCTGGCCCAGCCCAAGCACCTGATCGATCTCCGGAAGATCCAGGGACTCTCGGGGATCCGAGAGGCCGGAGGGGCCATCGTCATCGGGGCCCTGACCACCCACTGGATGGTGGAAAGCTCAGACCTTCTGAAGCAAACGCTCCCGATCCTTCCCGAGGCGGCCGGCCAGATCGGCGATATGCAGGTCAGGAACATGGGAACGATCGGCGGAAGCCTGGCCCACGCGGACCCGGCGGCCGACCTTCCGGCGGTCATCCTGGCCTTGGGCGCCGAACTCAAAGCGATGGGCCCCAAGGGGGAGCGGACCACCAAGGCCGAGGACTTCTTCGTGGACCTTCTGACGACGGCCCTCCAGCCGAACGAGGTCTTGACCGAGATCCGGATCCCTCTCCCCCTCCCGAAGACGGGAGGGGCCTATGAGAAGTACCCGCATCCGGCCTCCCGCTATGCGGTGGTCGGCGTCGCCGCCCTCCTGACCGTGGACCGGCGGGACACCGTCCAGAGCGCCAGCATCGGCATCACCGGGATCGGGTCGAAGGCAACCAGGGCGAGGGCGGCCGAACAGTACTTGATCGGAAAGGCCCCAGACAATGACGCGTTGAAGACGGCGGCGGAGAGGGCCACGGAGGGGATCTCGATCCGGGCGGACCTTCAAGGCTCGGCGGAGTACAAGGCCCACCTGGCCAAGGTGTACACCCGGCGGGCCTTGACCCGGGCCCTGGAGCGGGCCAGAGCCGCTTAGCGGTGATTGCAGCGGTTGTCCTGGCGGCGGGGGCGGCCAGCCGGTTCGGGGAGCAGAAACTCCTCGTCCCCCTGGAAGGGAAGCTGCTCATCCGCTGGACCGTCGAACACGTTTTGGCCTCCCAGGTGGAGGAGGTCGTCGTCGTCCTGGGAAGAGAAGCGGAAGCGGTCCGGGAGGCTCTCACAGGCCTCCCGGTCCGTTTTCTCGTGAACCCCCGCTACCCAGAAGGGATGAGCAGCTCCCTCCAGGGGGGGGTGGCTTCCTTAGATCCAGCGGTCGAAGCCGCGCTCATCGTCTTGGGTGACCAGCCCCAGATTACCGCGGCGATCATCAACCGGATCATCGAGACCTATCGCCTATCGAGAAAGCCCATCGTCGTCCCTGTCTACGAAGGCGTCCGGGGGAACCCCGTCCTCTTTGACGCCTCCCTTTTCCCCGAAGTGATGGCGGTTACCGGCGATCAGGGGGCCCGGGAGGTGATCGCCAAGGATCCTGAGCGTGTCGCTTCTGTTCCCTTCCCGTTCCCGATGCCCCGCGACGTGGACACCCCGGACGATTATCAGGCCCTCCTCCACCGGTTCCCACCCCTCCCTCCTGAGGAAGGAGGTTAGAGAACAGGGCTCCAAGATGACCCTCATGACCGCCCACAAAATCCTGATTTCGGTCGCTCTCCTCTTTTCCCTGTTTTTCTTCATCAGAGAACTGGTGGAATACACGGCCACCGGAAAATTGGAAGGGCTCCTGCTGGGTCTCGGTTCCGGAATAGCCATGGTAGTGTTGGGCTTCTACTTACGGTGGTTTTTGCGTCAAGGAGCCGACCATTCAGATCATTCGGGAGCTTCCTGAAAGAGATGGGGACGATCTCGCGGTCAGGGGAGGGAACGGTGGACCGATTGAGCGGCAAGGTGGCAGTGATCACGGGGGGGGCCTCGGGGATCGGGGAGGCCACAGCGAAACTCTTCACGGAGGAAGGGGCCCGCGTGATGATCGTGGACCTGGACGCCCATGGTGGGGCGCGGGTGGCAGAAGAGATTCGGGCGAAAGGCGGCCAGGCCCTCTTCGTGGAGGCCCATGTCGAGCGGGAGGAGGAGGCGGCATCCGCCATCCAGCGCACCGTGGAGACGTTCGGGAGGCTGGACATCCTGGTGAACAACGCCGCGATGAGGCTCTACGGTCCGGTCACCGAGGCCACCGAGGCCAGTTGGGACAGGATCCTAGCCGTCAACCTCAAAGGGTACGCCTTCTGTGCGAAGGCCGCGATCCCTGAGATGCACCGCTCTGGTGGTGGGACGATCGTCAACGTCTCTTCGGTACACGCCGTCTCGGGCCGGGGCGGCATGGCGCAGTACGACGTCACCAAAGCCGGCATCCTGGCTCTGACACGGAGCCTGGCCGTGGACCACGTGGAGGATGGCATCCGGGTCAATGCCATCTGCCCCGGCCCCATCTTCACCCAGTTCCATGAGAAGCGGGCCGCCGCCTCCGGTAAGCCGATCGAAGAATTCAAGGAGGAGTTCGCCCGCGAAACGATCCTCAAACGTCCCGGCCTCCCACGAGAGGTCGCTTATGGCATCTTGTTCCTCGCCTCGGACGAGTCCTCGTATGTCACCGGCACCGTTCTGATGATGGATGGCGGCTGGTCAGCTATCTAATGGCTCTCCCACGAGGCATGACAATCTGATAGCGGAGGGACGCGTGATGAGAGTTGAGGCCAAGCTGAAGGAAATGGGGCTAAAGCTCCCCACCCCGCCAAAGCCGGTAGCGAACTATGTCCCAACCGTCCGGACCGGGTACCTCTTGTTCGTCTCCGGCCACGGCCCCTATCGGGATGGAACCCTCCACTTCATCGGCAAATTGGGCAAAGACCTGACCGTCGAGGAAGGCTACCAAGCCGCCCAGCTCGTCTGCTTAAACTGCCTCGCTTCGGTCAAGGAGGCCCTTGGCGATCTGGACCGGGTGAAACGGGTGGTGAAGCTGTTGGGAATGGTCAACTCAGCCCCCGATTTCGGCCAGCAGCCTGAGGTGATGAACGGCGCTTCGGACCTCTTGGTGAACCTGTACAGCGAGGCTGGCCGACACGCCCGCTCGGCGGTGGGGATGGCCGCCCTGCCCCGGGGGATCGCCGTGGAGATCGAGATGGTCCTGGAGGTTGAGTAGGGTGAAGCACCAGCCGGCTTCAGCCCCCGATCAGCCGGCGGAAGAACCTGACGATGGCCGCCCAAAGGGCCTTCAAGGCCAGTGGGATCGCGCGGACCGGCTCGGCCTTTCGGGGGGGAGCCGGAGCCGTCCCGGCGGCCGGTGCCTTGGCCGGCTGTTCGAGGTGGGCCTTGACGCACCCGGCGAACTGGTGGAAGAGCCGCTTCGCGACGTCCTCGATCATCCCACGGCCAAACTGAACGATCTTCCCAACCAGGTCCACCTCCGCTTCGACGGTGACTTCTGCGCTCCCATCCGGGAGCTGGTCGATCCGGCTGGACATCGTGACCCTGGCCGATCCCGCTCCGCCCGCCTCACGCCCCTCCCCCACCATCTGGATCCGGTGTCCCGGCTCGTCCACCTCGGTGAACTGGATCCGGCCTTTAAAGCTGACCGTCACCGGCCCGACTCTCACCTTGACGTTCCCAAGGAAGGTCCGCTCATCCACGATCTCCACCAACTCGGCCCCCGGCATGCACACCACAACCTGGTGAGGGTCCATCAGGTACTGCCACACCCGGGCCACCGGTGCCTGGACCTGGAACTTCTCCGCAATCTTCAAGGCCATCGTGGTACCTCCTCTTTGAGCTTTCTCCTGTCCAGGTTCCAGCCAACTCAGTCGAGCCGTTGGGTGAAACACTACCTGAAGGGAGAGGGAATGTCAATCGCCACCTCCTCTGAAAAAGGCTGCCCCGAGAAGATTCCTTCTTTGACAACCCAGACATTTCATGTCACCATTACAGAGCAGCACACCTGACAGGAGGTAGAGGGATGTGGAAGGCGACCCATGAGAAGATCTCGATCTCGCGGCTGGTGAGCATCTGGTTTGGCTTGATCGTCATGGTTGCGGGGTGTCGAGCGGTCCAGCCGATGGGCGGGGAGGCCCCTTTGTCTCCTAATGGCTCCAACACGATCCTGATCGTCGGAGGCCAGTTGAACCCTCGAGTGCTGACAATCCCTCCCGAGAGCACCGTGACCTGGGTCGTGGCCGACTGGCCGGTGGAGATCACCCTTTTAACACCGGCCCGCCTGTGTGGCCCCCCGAGCGGCTTCCGCCGGACGGAAGAGGGCACCTACCTCTCCAGCATCCTCCAAACGGGAAGCCGTGCCAGCTTGTGCTTCGCCGAACCTGGTACTTATGATTACGAAGCGTTCATCAGGGGGGGAGGCGGAAGGAGGAGAAGCGATGTTGCCATGCGGTTCAACCGGACTCTGATCGGCCAGATCCAGGTCCGCTAAGGAGGAGTCCATGCAAGGAGAAATGGTCCACTTCGAAAGCTCAGGGGCCACGATCCCGGCTTACCTTGCCGTTCCTTCCGACAAGGGGCCGTTCCCCGCGGTGATCGTCGTCCAGGAGATCTGGGGGCTCGTCGAGCATATCAAGGATATTGTCAGGAGGCTGGCGAGCCAAGGATATACCGCCTGTGCGCCGGACCTCTACGTCCGGGAAGGGGGGGCCCCTCCATCGGGGGACCTTCAGGTCTTCCGGAAGTTCCTCGGCGAGATCCCCGATCGACAGATTGTAGGAGACCTGGAAGCAACCTTTCGATACCTCCAGGGCCGTCCTGACATCCGGAAGGAACGGATCGGGATCATCGGCTTCTGCATGGGGGGCTTCTACGTCCTCTTCTCCTCAGCCCAGATCCAAGGGCTTCGAGCCGCTGTGGACTTCTATGGGCGTCTGGTCTATCCCGAACTGAACGACAAGAAGCCCATCTCCCCCATCGACCGGGCCAAGGACATCCTCTGCCCCATCCAGTTCCACTTCGGCGAAGCCGACCCCTCCATCCCTCTGGATCAGGTGACCCGCCTGAAGGAGATCGTCAAAGCCCACGGCAAGCCTTTTGAGCTGTACACCTACCCGGACGCGCCCCACGCCTTCTTTAACGACACCCGGGATTCCTACCGGCCCGAGGCGGCCCAACCGGCCTGGCAGCGGACCTTAGCCTTCTTCGCGAAGCACCTGAAAGCGTAGTGAAGCGAGCGGAACCGCTTTTACTCAGGGATCGTGCTCACCCAATCGTCTGGGAGTCTCACCTGATAGGTCTCTGTATAATCACGACGGAAAAAGTGTTTCCAATTGGCCCAGTTGGCCCAGTTGGAACCGAAATACACCCTTGTGCCCTTTGAATTGATCGCGGCAAAAGCCTCAGCAAAGTAATTTTTTCCACCCGTATAAAAGAAGGATGTATATGACTGGGTGTGGGCAAGCCTCCATATCCTTGGATCTGCTTTGAGTTCTACCAGAAAAAGTTGGGTATCCATCCACGAGTGGCGACTACCCTGGGGTGGTTTTTTCGAGCCGTAGGTTGAGACTAAAACCCATCCGGGCGTCTGGCTGGAATTCCCTGAAATGTGAAGCCCGATATCAAGATTGATGGGAAAGGGAATCTCTACGAGGGGCGTCTCAATACCGGTATTCAAATCAGCCATAGCAATATGGTCTGTACGAACGCTCTGATAAACATACACATCTCTCCCATCGGCGGTGAGCGCAAAATCGCCATGTCCGGCTGACCCATCAGGAAGCTCAATAACCTGGCTAAAGTCTCGCGAAACAACCGTAGTCGTCAGCGGAGGGACATATGCAGCCCACCCGATGGCACAAGAGTTTCCGGACATAGACATGCCTACCCAGTTGACCTCATCACGGAAGCCGCTACTCTTCTGACCAACGATGCCATCCAATGTTTTATCATAGACAATAACGGACAGAAGATTGTACTCGGAATCCTGGACCATAAAGCACCAGTATCTTCTATCTAAAGAGGCATCACCCTCCGTCTTGGTTGTAAGAGACGCAGCCGATGGAAACTCATTCTTGAAATCATGAATGGTCGTCGAAGTATCGGTGTCTATATTGTAACTCCTCAGTTCGATGGTATTCGGAGGATCTGTGCTACAGAGGTAATAGAAGATCTTTGGATCAGAAGGATCCCACCTTGGCTCAGGTTCCTCCCAACCACACTCACCAAAAACCGTATCCGACAGCACTTCTATCATCTGGTAGGTTGAAGCATTATAGAGATACCATGATCCATCATTACCTCTCAAAATGAGGAGGGTCCCATCACTATTCTCAGGATCTACCTTTGAATATTCATTCTCTATGCCAGGGCCGGAATAGCCATCTAGGCGTTTATCCGTCATCCGCACAATTTTTGTATAAAAATTCGGGTCTGCCATGCATGTCCCCTTGGGAGGCATGGGAATCGTTGGAGGGGTATAAGAGTCGGTGCCCATCACAAATTCAAAACCATCAGAATACTCACATCCGTTACTCGCCAAGGCGGGGTCTTCCATACCGCCCGCGGTCGATCTTAAAGATACTGCCAGTAAAATTATGAATAATCCTACCCCCCTCATTCTTAAACCCCTTTTCAGGAGATCCTCCTTTGGCCATGTCTAGCCAACCGCTCCGATTTGAGGCCTTCGGGGCACACCAACCCAAAAAGCTCTCTGGGCACAAACCAACCCCCAGGGCTTCACAAATCCTGACCCCTTCGGATAGGAAACTTTGGCTGCGGTCACCCCACTGGATGATCCCTCCCTCCAGCCAGGGTTTTAATGCGCCATTGCGAGCACCTATATGTCCTTTAAGCTAAGACAGACCTTGAGTAAAGTAAATAGGTCAATCGACCCATTTTTGTAGGTTATTTGCATTAGAAGGGTCAGAGGAGGGGAGCCCGTTTGACTAGGCAAAGGTGAAGGCGCGTCGCGGGTTCTCCACCAGGAGGGTGAGGATGGCGGCCTCGTCCAGGCCCTTCCGCCGTAAGCGGGGCACGATGTTGACCAGGAGGTGATGGTAGCCGTGGCCGCCGAACTTGGTGAGCCGGACCTTGGTGCAGATATCGTGGGACAAGAGGAGCTGGGCAAGATGCCCCGCCTCAATCAGCTGGGTCACCTGCTCCATCCGTTGGCCATCGCTCGGCAGGTCGAAGGCCGGGTTGAAGGGGAAGTAGGAGCTTTCCAGCCCAAAGAGATCGTACTCCAGGTAGCAGCCTGTAGCCGCCAGGTCGAAGAGCTGCCGGGGCTCCGTGATCGTCCGCTCGATGTGGCACATGATGGTGCGGTGGAGCTCCCCTCCCTCCTGCCGGACGACCTCCAGAATCTCCATGGGGGCCTTCTCGTGCCGCCCCGGATGGATCATGAGGGGCGCCCCGGTCTCCCGCTGGGCCCAGACGGCCGCCCGGACACTCTTTTGCTCGTTCTCCGTCCAAGGCCACGAGCAGCCAATCTCCCCAATCAACCCGGCCCGGATCCCCGTCTCGCCGACGCCTTCCGTCACATCCCGGATGATCTCCTGGGCGAGCTCCTCGTCACGCTTCCCCCCCATCTCCGGCGGATGCGTCAGGCCGACGTAGTACCCGGCCCCCATGACGATCTGGAGCCCCGTCGCGCGCGCGATCCGGGCGAGGCCGGCCGGATCACGGCCCAACCCGATGTTCGTCGGATCAATGATGGTCTGTCCACCGGCCCACCGGTAGCGGAGCGCTTCCTCCACCGCCATCGGCTCATCCAGGAGCTTGAGGTTATCCAGGTTGCTGGTCCAGTGATACCGGACCCACCCCAAATTCTCCAGACCCACCGGCTGAGAGGCCAGGGCCTTGTCGCTTGCGGCCTGGGGCTCGGTGAAGACGCAACTGATGTCCACCAGCAGATGCTCGTGAGGCAGGGTCACCCCCATGGCCTCGCTGGCCACGGGGCCAAGGACTGTTTGCACCCTGCCTGAAAGGACCGATCTGGCCATCGGTTTTCCTCCCTTGTCCGGCCGGCCGCCCCCCTTTCCCCCGGAGGTCTCCGTGGCGATCATCGTTGAGGCGGCTAGAGCACTATTCCACCCGTTCCTGCTCGATTCGCTCATGCAACCAGAGGGCAATGAGCTGAGAATAGGGGATCCCTTTGTGTCGAGCGATTCGCTTGAGCATAGAAAGGTCACGAGGATCGAGGCGAACGGACACCGGTTGCCGTGGAGAGCGCTTCATCTGGAAGAGTTCCGCTGATTCGATCTCAGCTGCTACCTCATCGGGCGACGCGTTCTGGAGTAGAGCATCCCACTCGACCGCCTCTTCTTTGAGTTCCTGAAGCACACGATCTGGAAGCTTGGGCCTGCTCATGATCTCACCCTCTTCAGATATGCCCTCCACGTTGATTCCGACATCACCCGGGCGGTGACGCACCGCCAGATGCCTCGTTCCGGGTACGGAGCAACGATGACCTCCAAAAAGTTTCCAGCAGCATCAGTTCCCCACAAATGGTAACGCAGCTCCGGCCTTCTCCGAGGACGCTTTCGGGTCTTCTGGACCGCCAATGTCGGGAACGGACCCTCTCCGTAGTAAACCTCCTCAACCTGCTCTGGGACGAGGCCATGAGCCGCAATATGGCTGATGGTATGGATATCCCATTCCGGCTCGAGCCCTTCATCCGGAAACGCCATGCCCTGAAGCGTAGCGTCATTTCATGCAGAGGTCAAGGCGGAACTTCAATGACGTATCAACGTTCTTGCAGGGAGGTGAGGGATGCGAAAGGCGGTGAAGCGGAAGAACTATTACTTGTGAGGCGGCGATCAAACACGCCCAGCGAATCCTGGGGACGAGGACGGAAACGGAGACCATTCAAATAGCTGTACACCTGCCTGAACGCCCCCTACGGCATCCCTGACAGCGGCGGAGAGGTGGTGCAGCGATAGAATGAGGACTAACGCGCGCTCAGATAACGCTATTGCCTTTCAGCTATGCAAAGCTGATGACTTCCACAGGGCGTTCAACGGCAAGGCTCCTTCGGTGGAGTTTCAGGCGTTCAATTTCGTGGAGGGTTTCTGCTGTCAGATATAGATGTTCAGAAAAAGAATTGGACATTCGGCATTGCGAAAACCGCTTGTTTCCTGGCTGAGCGCACCTCAAATGTCCAAAACATTATCTGAATGTCTATAGCGTGGTAGTCTCCTCCCAATGTGGCTGTCAAGCCAAAAAGGGAGCCAGATTGCTACCAGGGAGTCTAAAACCAGGTGAGAACCCCTAAACGCTCGAAGAAGGCTTCCGATTTTCGGGACAGGGCAGGCTCAGAAAGGCTCGCAGCTTGAACCGGTTCGGCCCACTTTGTGGCGAACCTCGTCGAGGGAGAGGCGGAAATAGATGGGGCGGTTGTGGACGCAGGCGTGGGGGTTAGTGGAGTTGGACCAGTCCAGAAGCAGCCGCTCCTGTTCCTCCTTTGAAAGCGTTTTCCCCGCTTTGAGAGCCGCGAGACAGGAGAGGGTCCGGGCGACCTCTCCGTCCTGCTTTGAACGTTCGATCCCCCGAAGATGGGCGATTAAACGCTTGAAGACGATCTCCGCCTCTCGCGGGTCCAGGAAGTCAGGGACGCTTCGAATTGCGAAGGCCTCAGGGCCGAAGGGCTCGATGACGAAGCCGCATTGTTCAAGCTCCTCCTGAAATCCCGCAAGGATTTTCTGCTCCTCCTGGGAAAGGAGGACCACCTGCGGGGCCAGGAGGGTCCGCCCGACCTTCTCCCCTTTTCCTTTTCTCGCTATCAGCCGATCATAGAGGACCCGCTCCGAGGCGGCGTGCTGGTCGATCAGGTAGAGGTGCCCTTGGGAGAAGGCCAGGAGAAAGGTCTCCTCGAGCTGGCCTAACAAGACGAACCGGGACTCAGCCGCTTGA
>JACQHM010000247.1 GCA_016199025.1 Candidatus Methylomirabilota bacterium
GTGCACTTCGCCGCGATATCAAACAGGAATCGGAAAATAGACGGTGGTGCGTTGGATGGAATTTTTGCCCCGAGGATCGCAGCGGCCAATCCCTCCATGGTCAGTCCATGTTCCCCCTGGCAGGCACGGACGATCTCTCGGTCAATCAGGAGGTCCCAATCATCGGGAGCGAGAGCCAGTCCCTTTTCCAGCGCCTCCCTCGCCTCCTCGAAGCGTCCGGAAAGGAGGAGAATATCCCCGCGCGCATGAAAGATATCTCGCTCCGGACCCGTTCGGTGCAGTGCTTCCTCCAAGGCTGCGAGTGCCTCCTCAGTTCTTCCGAGGGAACTCAGAGTCCAGGCTTTGTTAATGAGGAGATTGGCATCGTCGAGCTGGAGCGCGGCCGCCTTCTCGAAGCTCTCCAACGCCTTCCCATGGTCGCCCAGGTGGCGGGCCGCAATCCCCCGCCACTCCCAGAGATGCGCATCACCGGGCCGGAGCTCAACCGCTCGCTCCGCACACGCCAGCGCCTCGGTGTACCGTTTCAGATTGCCAAGAGCCACGGCCTGGAGATGCCAGTAGTCAGCTTCCTTCGGCTGGAGGGCCGTGGCCTTCTGAAAGCTCTCTAACGCCTTCGCATCGTCATCTAGCCAGGCGGCTGCCCAACCGCGCTGTTCCCAGGCCCGGACATCATCAGGCTGGAGTTCGACGGCTCGCTCCGCACAGGCCAGCGCCTCGGTGTACCGCTCCAAATGCAGGAGGGCCTGCGCTTGGCGCCGCCAGTAGCGAGCATCTCCTGGTTGGAGGGAGGCGGCTTTCTCGAAGCTCTCCAACGCCTTCGCATGGTCGCCCAGTTTGCTGGTAGCAATCCCTTTCGAAGCCCAGACCTCGGCGATGGTGGGTGTTTTATCAAGAACAGCTTCTGCAACAGCTAGCGCTTCTTGATAGTGACCCATCTTGAGAAGCTGCTTTACGTCCTTCAATGCTTCCTTGTACCTCCCGGCAGCCGTATGAACTTCGGCCTCCTTCTCGTAGGCTGTCGCCATGCCAGCCCGGTCCTCTGTCTGTACAGATTCTGCAAGAAAGTGTTCTGCTTCTTGCTCGGCCCGTACATAATCCCCTGAGTGGATGAAGAACTCCATCCGAAGCTTGAAGATTTCGTGGCGCAAGGGACCTGAGGCAGCCTCCTGAAAGTAGTAAAGGTCCTCTACGGCGTGCCTATAGTTTTCTTTAGGGAATAACATTCCCTTTGCCAGGAGTTCGTTCCTGTATGAATGGACGATCCCGGCCATTTCCTCAGGTGTGTAATAGATTTTCAGAAATTGTGCCAGGAACCTGAACCGCTGACGGCCTGCGATCGTCGCTGTCTGACGCCAGATCCGAAAGAGGCGTTCCGTGACATCATAGTGCGTCGCACGCCTCCGCTCATGCTTTAGTGGTTCCACGTATCCCCATTCCTTGAGCCTTTTGAGCTGGGCGTTGACCTTCTGGACGCTGAGCCTGGCAGCTCGTGCGATCTCCGTCGGCGTTCCAGGTCCCTCCATCTGGGCCAACGTATCCAGTACCTTCCGGGGCTGGTCAGCCAGAGCGTCGTAACGGCCTCGGAAATAATCCGAAAGCTCCTCAATTAGCTCTCGAAGGGCTGATTCCACTTCAAGAAACGCAGAGCGTGTGACAATATCATAAAGAAATAAAATTAAGCGTGGGTTCCCACCGGTGAGCTTCCGGATGGCTGGGATCTTCCGCCTCAGGTTCTCCTCACGCCTTCGAAACTCCGCCTCCAACCCATCTTCCCGAAATCGGGCCTCAAGGAGGCGGAGCATCTCTTCTTCTGTCAGGTCTGAGAGATAGACAGTCTCGAAGAATTCGAAAAAGGGCGCCTTGTAGTCAATGACTTCCTTGAAGAGCCATGGAGCTGTCCCCACAAGCAGGAAGGCCGTTTGGTCCATCAGAAACGCCCTGAGCCGGTGATGGTCTTCTGCGGGAAACTGCTGAAGGATCTTTTGAACGTTGTCCACGAGGATCAAAAGTTTCTTCGCTCGTCTTGCCGAGAACGCTTGAATCCGTTCGAGACAGCAATCTGTCACGACCCGATCCGACTGGTCCCGGAGTGTCTCAGGCAATCGCCAGGCTTCTTCCACGGGGTCGGCCTCGTGGAGCTTGGCACAGAGGGAGAGCAACAAGTTCGCCAGCGTATTATGAGCGGGATACTCCTCCTCGACAAAAAGAACAGAGGCCCAGTTCTTCGGTAAGCTTGGCAGGTCCAACCTGGCCTCGATCCGTTGTGAGACGTAGTGATGGATAAAGCAGACGAGGTGGGTCTTTCCCATCCCCCGTGGGCCGATGATGAGGACGTGCTTCGCTCCGCCCCCTTTGCCCATGGCATCAATCTTCTCGATGATGTTCCTTAATGCCTCCTCACGGCCGACAAGCGTCCGTGCCAGTTGGTCGGGCGGGGCAAGCCAGGGGGCAAATGGGTGATGAAGGACGGGACGACTACGAACCAAGGCCATGATAGCGCCTCCACCAATCTCGAAGCCACTTGTTGTGGAACTTCACTCTCTCCTCTCTGCTCCCGACCGTCACATAGAAGTCGTTCTCTAATGCTGCCAAGAGCAGATCAAACTGTTCAGAATCGCCGGCAGGACCCAGCTCGTGCATTACTGCATCATGGAGAGCAGAACGGCTGATCCCTTGCTCGGAGATAGCGAGGTCACGAAGGATCCGCTTCCCGGCCTTGGCTTCGTTTGGAGTATAGTAGCGGTTTAACCTCTCGTAATAATCCTCGAAGTGGGTCCGGAACTCAGGCCCATGGACCCGCTCCTCGTAGCACCAGCGGATCAGCTCAGGACTGGCCTCGACCTTTTGATTCCGCACTTCCTTGGAGAGGGCATCCACCATGATCTGGATGAAGATAGGGATGTAGGTTTCGACCTGCGAGAGGAGGGCCTGCAAGGTCTCCTCATCCACTTCGAGCCCTCTTGATTCAAGAAGTGATTCTGCGAACTGCCGGGCTGTTAGCGGATCGAAGGCACCAACCTCTATCTGCCGGAGGTCATTGATGGTGCGAGATGCACCGAGATGGGCAGCGATGCGGCCGATACCCACCGAGCTTCCGAGGACCATGGAGAGCCTTCCAGTGAACTCTTGTCTTAGGCCGCGTAGCCAGTGGAGGAGCTCAGTCGCCTCCTGCAAACTTTTCGGGTCAACCCCCAGCTTATGGAGCAAAATCGAAAGTTCATCAATGAGGAGGAGGCACCGAGGCCCCAGCGAGAGCACTTCCTGGATCGCTTGGGTCCCTTTCTCTTTCCAGTGCCCTCGGAGGTGCTCTCGAAGTTTCAGCCGGATCTCCCAGACCTCCAATTCCTCCAAGCTCGAAGCAAGGCCGGAGAGGATGTCCTTGATGAACCGCTGGAGTTTCGGCTGAACCTTCACGATTTTCACCATCAAGTCAGTGACCAGCTCCTCCGAGGCCGAGAAATCCTCTGCTTCAATGTAGAACACCATGTACTCTTCGGGAGGGTTGTCCCGCATGCGGAGCATAACGCTCGTCTTACCCACCCTTCTGGGAGCCGCGAGGAGCACACTCCCCTTGCTCACTGCCTCCCAGATGTCTTCCAGAAGGGGTTCTCGGTCGAAGAAATCCTCACCTGTCGCAGGCGGGCCAATTGTGATAGAAACCATAACACCCCCCTCTCTAAGACTATAACGGATTTGTTTTATAACACATTTGTTATATTGTCAAGAAAAATCGTCATATCGATCTTCTGCACAAGCGCGCAAGTCCAAAAAGGAATTTGGGCGGGTAATGTGGAGACTATCAGCAGGGTTGGCAGGGACACCAGGCTGTTACGCGACGTTCAGGAGAGAGGAAGGGTCGTTGAGATTCTAGGCCCTACCACTGTTCTTTGCCAATCCTTTTTGTGGAGGCACCTCCCAAGAGAAAAAGGCAGGGCCTTTCGACCCTGCCCTTTGCGTTCAGCCCTTTACTGTCACGCCTTAACGTTCAACCTTCTCGAAATGGCCCTCCACGTAATTCCCATCAACATCCCAGTGGCCCGGGACATACCGGTGCCCTGGGGGTGTCAGGTTCAAGAGGTCCACGATGGTCGCATCGATCTCGCCGTAGATCTCTGAGCTGACCGACTCGTACCGCTTCCGTACGACTCCCTTCTGATCAACGATGAACAGGGTCGGGATCGCAAAGAGCCCTTGGAATTCGTCGATGGCCTCGGGGGTCGCCAGGAAATTGGGGTGCGTCACCTGGGTTTGGGCGAGGACCTGCTTCACCAGCGGCACGCTGCCGCTGTCGATGTGGACGCTCAGGACATCCAGCCCTTTGTCCTTGAACACCTGGTACGTGTACTCGAACCGGGCCAGGCTGTTTCTGGCGCTTTCGAACACCGCCAGCCAGAAGTTCACCAGGAGAACCTTCCCCGGCTCCTTCGGGACATGGATCTCCTTCCCGTCCAGGGTCAGGAGCCGGACGTCGTTGGCCAGCCGAAGCACCCCTGCCTCTTTCTTCTCAGGCTTCGGCCGCTCGCCCGTCTTTAACCCCAGGAGGACCTGAATGTTCCACTCGATGTCCTCCTGGATGTCGGCGCTGTCGCCCTGATACTTCTTCACGACCTTCCCCTCTTTATCCACGAGGAAGGCCGTCGGCGTGCCGGAGATGCCCCCGTAGGCCTGGAGCAGCTCGGGCGTCACCACCACGGAGGGGTAGGTCAGGCCCCGTTCCTTCATGAAGACCTTGGTCTCCTCCGGGTTGGCCCGATAGATGCTGATCCCCAGCAGCTCGAACCCTTTGTTGCGATACCGCTCATAGAGCGCCTGGCGGGAGGCGACCGCCCCCCGGCAGACGGGTCAATAGGTGTGCCAGAAATCGAGGAGGACGACCTTCCCCCGGTAGTCGGAGAGGTTGATCAGCTTTCCATCCGCCAGGGAGGGGAGGGCGAAGCCAGGGGCAGGCTTCCCCTCCAGAGGGGTCGTCTCGGCGCTCCCGGCCATCGGGGGGGCGAGGAGGGCGATGGCCAGAACGAGCGCCAGGCCAACGGCTATGCCGTGAACCGTTCGCATCTTCATCCTCCTGATTCTCCTTTCCTGGAAAGAAGGTTCATCCGATTCTTCCCGAAGTGCGCTGTAGGAAGGGGGACACCGCCCAAGAAAACCTAGGGGCTCATGGTAAACAACAGATAAAGGAAGAGTAAAGTTTCGGTAAAGATCAACGCCCGATCACTCCTCTCTTCTTTAGACGCTTACACGGCTGAAAGGGATGCAGGAAAACCAGGAGGGCCTAATGGTTACTTGGGGATGGTGCCCACGATACCCTCCACGAACCAGTTCATCTGGAGAAGCTCCTCGTCTGTCGCCTTCTGCCCCCGGGCGATCCGGATTTTCCCGCTTTGATCCTTGATAGGCCCCCAAAAGACGTCGAAGCGTCCCTGGATCAGGTCCTCCTTCCGCTTCTCCACGAGGGTCTTCACCGAGGACGGCACCGCCGGGCCGTAGGGCGCGAGGCCGACGATGCCTGTCCCGATCGGCCACCAGACATCCTCGCTCTTCCAGGTGCCGGCCTTGACCGCCTTGATAGTCTCCACATAGTACGGGCCCCAATCCCACACCGCCGACACGAGATGCCCCTTGGGGGCAAACTTGCTGGCGTCAGAGTTGTAGCCTACCCCGTAGGCCCCCCGCTTCTCAGCCGCCTGCACCGGGGCAGGAGAGTCACTCTGGGTGGCGATGACATCGGCACCGATGTCCAGGAGGCCGTTAGCCGCCTCGGTCTCGGTGGCCGGGTCGTACCAGGCGTTGGTCCAGACCACGTGAACCTTGACCTGGGGGTTTGTCTCCCGTGCCCCAAGGGCGAAGGCATTGGTGATCCGGATGACCTCAGGGATCGGGATAGGGGCCACGTACCCGATCAGGTTCTTCCGGGTCATTTTCCCCGCCACCAGGCCGCTTAAGTAACTGGCCTGGTACATCCGGCCGAAGTAGGTTCCCACGTTCTCCCGCCGCTTGTACCCCGAGCAATGGAGGAACACGACGTTGGAGAACTGCTCTGCGACCTTGATGGTTGTATCCATGTAACCGTAGCTCGTCGTGAAGATGACCTTGTGGCCGGTGCGGGCCAGCTCGGTGATGACCCGCTCGGCATCTGCCCCCTCGGCGACCGACTCGACATACGTCGTCTTCACACCGGGCAGGGCCTTCTCTAAGGACTTTCTCCCCTGGTCGTGGGCATAGGTCCAGCCATAGTCGCCCACCGGCCCGACGTACACGAAGCCGACCTTCATCGGCTCCTGGGACCTGGCCGTCACCCCCAGACCCAGGGCCAGGAGCCCGGCGATCACTGTTGCCAACCATTTCCCCTTCACCGCCAACCCTCCTCGTAAGATGAATTGCTTGGCACCGCCTGAACCTCCCTCCCCCTTCACAATCAGATTGCGGATTGCCGATTTCCGATTTCAGATTGAAAGATAGGTGCCTTCTTCCCAAATCTGAAATCTGCAATCCCAAATCAACAATAAACGGCTCTCACCTTCTCTCATTCCCCCCTGGCGTAGGGGATGCCCAGGGCGGCGGGGGCGCCGATCCTCCGCCGCACGGTCTCCCTGGTGGCCACCACCAGCACCAGGACGGTGAAGACGTAGGGGGTCATCATCAAGAGGTAAGTCGGGAGCCCCACGCCCAGGGCCTGGAGGCGGAGCTGGAGGGCTTGGACCCCGCCGAAGAGATAGGCCCCGAGAGCCACCCGGACCGGGTCCCATGTGCCGAAGATGACGATGGCCAGGGCGATCCACCCCCGGCCGGCGGTCATGTTCTCGATCCACATGTGCGTGTAAGCTAAAGAGAGGTAGGCCCCTCCCAGACCGGCCAGGAGGCCGCCGGCCAGCACACACAGGTAGCGGGTCAAGGCCACCCCGACCCCCATGGCGTCGGCGCTCTCTGGGCTCTCCCCTACCGCCCTGACGTTCAGCCCAGGCCTCGTCCGGTACAACAGGAACCAGAACAGCGGGATCAGTGGATAGGTCAGGTAGACCATGGGATCGTGCTGGAAGAAAATGGTACCCACCAAGGGAAGATCGCCGAAAACCGACACCCTGGTCGGAGGGAACCCCTCGGCGGGGACGCCGATATAAGGCTTCCCCAAAAAGCCGCTCACCCCGGTTCCGAAGATTGTGAGGGCCAGGCCGCTCACCACCTGGTTGGCGCGGAGCGTGATGGTGAGAAAAGCATGGATGAGGCTGACCATTGTCCCGGCCAATCCGGCGGCCAGGAGGCCCAGCCACGGCTCGCCGGTCTTTTGGGTGGTCATGAACCCCACGAGGGCCCCGACGAGCATCATCCCCTCCACGCCGAGGTTCAGCACGCCGGAACGTTCTGCCATCAGCTCCCCCAGGGCAGCAAACAGGATCGGCGTGCCCGCCCGAACAGCCGCAGCCAACGTCAAGAGGATAAGCGGCCAAAGCTCCATCAGTGATTCTCCCCCCTCGGGCCTCGTACGGCTCATGTTTTGGCCCGTGACGAGCCTCGCCTCCTCAGGATGAGCCGGTAGCCGGAGAGGACCTCCATCCCTAAGACGAAGAAGAGGATGAGGCCCTGGAGGATATAGGTCATCGTGACGGGGAGCCCCATGGCAATCTGCAGCATGTCTCCTCCCACGAGGAGCCCGCCCAGGAGAACGCTCACTCCCACCACGGCCCAGGGATTCAAACGGGCAAGCCAGGCGACGATGATGGCCGTGTAGCCGTAGCCGGGGGAGAGGCCGTGCTTGAGACGGCCCTGGATGCCCGCCACCTCCGAGAGGCCGGCCAACCCCGCCAGCCCGCCACTGAGCGCCAGAACCAGGAGCGTGACCTTCGGGATGTTCATCCCTGCATACCTGGCCGCCCTCGGGTTCAGACCGATGATCCGGATCTCATACCCTACGCGCGTCCGCCAGAGGAGGACCGCCAGGAGACCGGCCGCCGCGAGGCCCAAGGCCAACCCCAGGTGGATGCGGCTTCCCGGAAGCTTCAGGAGACGGGCGGCGGGAGGAAACGGCGCCGTGAAGGGGAAGCCGAACCCGTGAGGGTCCTTCCAGGGCCCGTACACCAGGAAGTCCATCCAGAGGATGGCGATGTAGTTCATCATGAGGGTGGTAATGATCTCGTTCAGCCCAGCGTACACCTTGAGGGTCGCCGGGATGAGGCCCCACGCGGCTCCCGCGAAAAAGGCGGCCAGGATCATGAGGGGCTGAAGGAGAGGGGCTGGAAGGTCCGGGGCGTTCAGGGCGACCCAGGTGGCCCCGAGCGCCCCCAGGTGGAGCTGCCCCTCGGCGCCGATATTCCAGAAAAGCATCCGAAAGGCGAGCGCCACTCCCAGCCCGGCCAGGAGGAGGGGGATCGCCTTGACCACGGTCTCGGAGAGGCCATAGAGGCTGCCGAAGGCCCCCAGGGCCATCTCTTTGTACGCCTCCCACGGGTTGGTGCCCGCGATGGCCAGCACCACCCCCCCCGCCGGGAGGGCCAGGGCCACCGACAGGGCGGGCAGGAGGGGCACCCAGGGGGTGGGCTCCAGGCGTTTCTCCAGCGACAGGGAGAGGGTCACGGCCTCACCTCCGACGGGGGAGGCTTTTCTCCCCGGCGTATGCCGGCCATCATCAGCCCGATCGTCTCCAAGTCTGCGTCCTCGCGTTTCATGAGGCCCATGATCTCCCCCTCGTACATGACAGCGATCTGGTCGGAGAGGCTGAAGATCTCGTCCAAATCCTCGGAGATCAAGAGGACCGCGGCTCCCCGTTGGCGTTGGAAAAGAAGCAGGCGGCGGATCGCTTCTTCCGCCCCCACATCCAGCCCCCTGGTCGGGTAGGAGGCTAAGAGGAGGACCGGGTCAGTCGAAAGCTCCCGGGCCAGGAGGAGGCGTTGGAGGTTCCCGCCGGAAAGGACACGGACGGGGGCGTCGGGCCTTGGTGCCGCCACGTGAAACGTTTCCAGAAGCCGTCTCCCCTGATCCCACGCCGCCTGGTAATCCAGCAGGGGGCCGCGGGCGAGCGGCGGGGTTCGGTAGGCTTTCAAAAGGAGGTTCTCCAGGATGCTGGCCTCCGGGACGAGTCCCATGCCCTGCCGATCCTCAGGGAGATAGCTCACCCCCTGGGCGATGATCTCCCCGGGGGGGGCATTGGTCATGTCCCGATCCCGAATCTTGACTTGGCCGGCCGTGGCTGGGCGAAGGCCCGCGATGACCTCCCCTAGCTCCCGTTGGCCGTTCCCCGCCACCCCTGCGATCCCCAGGACCTCCCCCGCCCGGACCTCCAGGGTGATGCCCTTTAAGGCTGGGAGGCCCTTGTCGTTCTTGGCCGAGAGGTTTGTGACCGACAGGATCACCTCACCTGGGGCCGACGGAGGGCGCTCCATCGGGATGAGCATCTCCCTTCCTACCATGAGCCTGGCCAGGTGGTCTCTGGTGGCCTCCTCCCGGTCCAGGGTGGCCACCACCGTTCCCTGACGGAGGACGGTGATCCGATCGGCGATGGCCATGACCTCGTCCAGCTTGTGGGTGATGAAGATGATGGCGTGCCCCTCCCCGGCCATCGACCGTAAGGTCATAAAGAGTTCCCCGGCCTCCTGGGGGGTGAGGACCGAGGTGGGCTCATCAAGGATCAGGATCCGGGCCCCGCGGTAGAGGAGCTTCAGGATCTCCACCCGCTGCTGTTCACCCACTGAAAGCTGCCACACCTTGGCCTTGGGATCGACCTTGAGGCGATAGCGGGAGGCCAGCTCCTCGATGCGGGATTCAATGGCCTGGATCCTCAAGAAGAACCGGGGTGAGGAGAGGCCCAGGATGACGTTCTCCGCCACCGTCAGGGAGGGGACCAGGGTGAAGTGCTGGAACACCATGCCGATGCCGAGCCTGATGGCCTCCTGGGGCGCCCGCACCTCCACCCTTTTTCCCTCGATCAGCAC
>JACQHM010000261.1 GCA_016199025.1 Candidatus Methylomirabilota bacterium
GGTCAGAGGCTGCCGACCTTTTCCTCGTCGGGCGAGCCGGGCCGATCTTGGCTGGTGTCGTGGAAGAGTTTGGTGGATGGCACAGAGGGGATAGCTCATGAACCTCAGTCTTAAGGTCATCCCGAGCTGATCGTCCTGGACAGTACCCATCCGGCGGCGGTGAAGGCCGTCTTGGCCCGGATCGATCTCTCCCGGACCCTGTTCCTGGTCTCCAGCAAGTCGGGGACCACCCCCGAGACCCTCGCCTTCTTCCGCTACTTCTGGCAGAAAGTAGGTCAGGTCACCGGCACGCCGGGCCGCCACTTCGTCGCCATCACCGATCCGGGCACCCCTCTCGTACACTTGGCGGAGGAGCGAGGCTCCCGCCGCATCTTCGAGGCGCCTCCCGATGTGGGCGGACGGTATTCGGCCCTCACCGTCTTCGGGCTTCTGCCGGCGGCCCTCATCGGTGTGGACATCCACCGGCTGCTGGACCGGGCCAGGACCATGGCCGAGGTCTGCGCCGCCTCTGTCCCTGAGATAGCGAACCCCGGCCTGACCCTGGAGGCCGCGTTGGGGGAGCTGGCCCGGGCCGGGCGGGACAAGGTGACCTTCCTGACCTCGCCGTCGCTTCAGGCCTTCCCAACCTGGCTGGAGCAGCTCATCGCCGAGAGCACCGGCAAGGGCAACAGGGGCATCGTGCCAGTGGCCGACGAACCGCTGGCACAGCCGGAGGCCTACGGCACGGACCGCTTCTTCGTCCACCTCAGCCTGGAGGGGGATGACAGCTCCGCTCTCGATCAACGGCTGAAGGTGCTGGAGGCTGTAGGGTCTCCGGTAGTCCGGATCCGCCTGACCGAGAAGACTGACCTGGGGCAGGAGTTTTTCCGCTGGGAGGTGGCCGTGGCGGCGGCCGGAGCGATCCTGGGCATTCACCCCTTCAACCAGCCCGACGTGCAACTGGCCAAGGACCTGGCCCGTCAGGCGATGGCAGAGGGAAGCAGGAGAGCGGGGGAGCAGGGGGGCGAAGGTGGAGAGATCATGTCGGCCGCCAAAGGAGAGGCGTTAGCCCACGAGTTAGGAGCCTGGCTGGCGAAGGCGCGGCCGGGAGACTACGTCGCCCTGCACGCCTACCTGGCCCCGACAAAGGAGAGGACGGCTGCCTTGCAAAAGATCCGTCTGGCCCTCAGGGACCGCCTGAAGCTGGCGACGACACTCGGCTACGGGCCCCGTTTCCTGCACTCCACCGGACAACTGCACAAAGGGGGCCCCAACACGGGCCTCTTCCTGCAACTCGTGGACGAACCGGCGGAGGACCTGCCGGTGCCGGAGACCGGCTACACCTTTGGCACCCTGATCCGCGCTCAGGCCTTGGGCGATTTCCAGGCCCTCAAACAACGGGGCCGGCGCGTACTCCAGGTGCACCTGGACGGTGACGTGGCCGGTGGGCTGGCCCGGCTCTTCGTGTTGGTGCAGGGCTGACATGTGGATCTCTTGAACCTCGGCAGGATCCAGGGGCCCAGTCCGGCGTCATGAGGGGAAGATGCGGATCCTTGTTGTGGAAGACGAGAAGAAGGTGGCCAGCTTCATCAAGCAAGGGTTGGAAGAAGAGGGCTATGCGGCCGATGTCGCCTCCGATACCTGACCAAACCCTTCGCGTTCCAGGAACTTGTCGCCAGGGTCCGGGCGTTGCTCCGCCGGCGGGTAGAGGGAAAGCCAGTGGTCCTCCAGGTCGCCGATCTGGCCCTCGACCCCGCCCGGCGGATCGTCTCCCGATGGATCCCCTGATCGAGAATTCCTCTTGACGGGCGCAATCTTCGGGGATACCCTACCAGGAAATGGAGGGGAACAGGCTCCTTGGGAAGTTCTAACTCTTCCTCGGCCTCAGACGATACCTGTCGAACGATGCGACAAAACGGTCCAGAGCGATCCGAAAAGCCCGAGCTGGAACATCCGGTTTAAGGAGGCGAAGACGGATGGCCAAACGCGCGTGGCTCTTTCGTACCCTAAGTGTGCTGGTATTGGCAGCAGGGGTGCTCCTCCAGAGCTGCAAGGGGAAGGAGGAAACGGCCATGGCTCTTGCAGGGGGGGGATGATGAGAAGGGGAAGGCGATCTATGCAAAGTTCTGTGAGAGCTGTCATGGGCCGACCGGGAAGGGGGATGGACCAGCCGCCGCTACCCTGACCCCCAAGCCCGCGAACTTTGCCGACGCAAAGCTCATGGGCTCCGTTCCTGACGACTCTCTCTTCAAGATCATCCGGGAGGGAGGAGCCGCCGTCGGGAAATCACCGATGATGCCGCCGTGGGGTGGTGGCCTCAAGGACGAGGACATCCGCAACGTCATCGCCTACCTCAGGACCTTCAGCAAGAGATAAACCCACCTGCATGGATCGTTTTCCTTCGCAACAAGATCCTTATCCTGGATCACCATGGCCCAGACGAAATCAAGGTGGTCCTGGATTGGCCTGGTGCTTGAGTCAGGAGGACAGATCTCTTGAACATCCTCGAATTTACCATACTCATTTGGCTGGGTTCCCTGGTCGCAGGGTTTTTGGGATCCTTGACGGGGCTGGGCGGTGGGGTTGTGATCGTGCCACTCCTGGCCTTGATGTTTGGGGTGGATATTCGCTACGCGATCGGGGCATCCCTCGTCTCGGTGATTGCCACCTCTTCGGGAGCGGCTGCCGCCTACGTCAAGGAAGGCTATAGCAACATACGGATCGGGATGTTCCTCGAAATCGCCACCACCCTTGGTGCGCTGGTTGGCGCTTCCCTGGCGGCGCGGGTATCGACCAGTGTGATTGCGGTGATCTTTGGGGTTGTTCTGATCTACTCGGCGTATTTGTCGAGCCGGCCCAGGCTCGACATCATCAGCGATGATCAGCCCGATCTCCTGGCCACCCGCTTAAGGATGGATGCGAGCTACCCGACCCCCGAGGGCCTGCAGATCTACCACGTCCACGCCATCCCTGCCGGGTTCAGCCTGATGTTCATCGCTGGCACGCTTTCGGGCTTACTGGGGATCGGTTCGGGGGCTGTCAAGGTCCTCGCCATGGATCAGGCCATGCGCATCCCGTTCAAGGTCTCGACCACCACCAGCAATTTTATGATCGGCGTTACGGCTGCCGCCAGCGCCGGGGTGTACCTGAATCGTGGATACATCGATCCGGGCTTGGCGATGCCGGTCATGCTGGGGGTGCTCCTGGGTTCGGTGTTGGGGACACGCGTGTTGGTAAGCGCTCCATCTCGGCTCTTACGCATGCTCTTCGGCGGCGTCATCCTGGTGCTGGCCATCGAGATGATCTATAACGGCCTGACCGGGAGGCTCTAAGATGCCACAAACCCATCGTCCGTGGACCGATGAGCAAGTCGAGCAGATCGTGGGGAACCTCCTACGAACCGGGGTCATCGTTGCTGCTCTAGTGGTGCTGGTGGGAGGGGTCTTGTATCTGGTCCGACATGGCGCCACTTCGCCAGACTACCAGGTGTTCCGGGGCGAGCCGGCAGATTTACGCAGTGTGTCTGGGATCGTGACAGATGCCTTGTCGCTCCGGAGCCGCGGCGTGATCCAACTTGGGCTCCTGCTGCTGATCGCCACCCCCGTGGCGCGGGTCGCGTTCTCGGTTTTTGCCTTTGCACGGCAGCATGACCGTCCATATGTTCTTGTGACGCTGATTGTCCTGGCGTTGCTCATCTCCAGCCTTGCCGGGGGGCGCCTGTGAGGGGCAATAGAGGATGGTGGAGTAGACCAGGATGAATCAACATCCCTCGGTCTTTTGGAGTATCCCCACTGCTGAACTGCTTCAGCACCTGCAAACGACCCCGCAGGGCTTGACAAGCGGGGAAGCCAGGCAGCGACTCACCCACTACGGCGCCAATCTTCTGAAGCCCAAACAGCGATTGAACGCACTAACGCTCCTGCTGGCCCAATTCAAGAGTCCAATTATCCTCATCCTTCTCTTTGCCGCGGGATTGTCCTTCTTCCTCCATGATCCTGCCGATGCTCTCATTATCATGGCGATTGTCTTCGTCGGTGGTTTTCTCGGATTCTGGCAGGAACGGGGTGCGGCCGATGCGGTCGAGAAATTACTCGCGATCGTGCAGATCAAAGCGACGGCGCTTCGCGGCGGAGACCGGCTGGAAATCCCGGTCGAAGAGATTGTACCTGGAGATGTCGTGGTCCTCACGGCAGGCGATGCCATCCCCGGTGATTCCTTGATTCTGGAATCGAAAGATCTCTTCGTCGATGAACCCGATCGATGAAGCGATCCGCACCCATCGTCAATTTGACGTATCTGGTTACCAGAAACTGGACGAGGTGCCGTATGATTTTATTCGGAAGCGATTGAGTATCTTGGTCTCAAAAGCTGATAGGCATCTGATGGTGACGAAAGGGGCGCTGCCGAATGTGCTCACCGTCTGTTCGTCAGCAGAAACTTCCGAGGGAACGATCGTGGATTTAGCCACCGTGCGAGAACAGATCCAGCAGCGTTTTGAAGAGTTCGGCGGCAAGGGTTTTCGCACGCTGGGCGTTGCTTACCGGGATCTGGGTTCGGGCTCAGTTCTCACCAAAGACCATGAGGCTGACATGACGTTTTTGGGATTCCTCCTGTTCTCTGATCCACCTCAGCCCGGAATTATCGAGACCATCCACCACCTCAAGCGTCTCGGCCTTTCACTGAAGATCATCACAGGAGACAACCCATTGGTCGCGGCCAACGTGAGTCAACAGGTGGGATTATCGAATCCCCATCTTCTCGTAGGTCAAGACCTTCGCCACATGAGTGATGAAGCCCTACTCCAACGGGTGAATGAGGTGGATGTCTTTGCCGAGGTTGAGCCAAATCAGAAAGAGCGCATCATTCTCACCCTGAGGAAGGCTGGAAATGTCGTGGGATAGGGGATGGCATCAATGATGGCTCGGCGCTCTATGCGGCCGATGTCGGCATTCCCGTTGAGAGCGCTGTGGATGTGGCCAAAGAGGCGGCTGATATTGTGTTGCTCGAAAAGGACCTGGGTGTCCTTGTACAGGGCGTGCGCGAAGGGAGGACGACCTTTGCCAACACGCTGAAGTATGTGTTCATGGCGACCAGCGCGAACTTCGGGAACATGTTCAGCATGGCAGGGGCCTCCCTCTTTCTGCCCTTTCTACCGCTCTTGCCCAAGCAGATTCTGCTCACAATTTACTGACGGATTTTCCAGAGATGACCATCGCCACCGACAGCGTGGATAGCGAACTGGTTGAGCGGCCTCGACGCTGGAACATCGGGTTCATCCGAAATTTTATGGCTACGTTCGGGATTGTAAGTTCAGCGTTTGACTACCTCACCTTTGGCGTGCTCCTGTTCTTCTTGCACGCGACTGTGGATCAATTCAGAACCGGCTGGTTTCTGGAGTCTGTCATTTCAGCCTCAGTGATCGTGCTTGTGATTCGCACCCGGAAGCCCTTCTTCAAGAGTAGGCCGGGGAAGTATCTCTTGATGGCTACGCTGCTGATCGTCGGTGTGACACCGATTTTCCCTTTTATCCCAACGGCAGGACTCTTTGGTTTTCGGCCGCTGCCCATTTCATTTCTTTTCATGTTGGGGATGATTGTGGTACTCTACATCCTTACAGCGGAAATGGTGAAGAGGGCCTTTTACAGGAGGGTGGCGTTTTGAAACGGCAAGCCTGGCTATCTTACTTTGACGCCTCTCTGGTGCCGTATGAAGAAAAAGCTCCTCCACAGCCTTGGCTCCCTGTTTGGCCTCCTGCTGTTTGCCGTCGCCCTCTGGGTCCTCCATCACGAACTCAGGGAGTATCACTACCACGATGTCGTCCGCCACGTGGGAGAGCTCCCCGCTCACCGCCTCTTCCTCGCCCTGGCCCTGACCCTCCTGAGCTATCTGATCCTGACGGGATACGACACCCTGGCCTTCCGCTACATCCACCATCCGCTGGCCTATGCCAAGATCGCCCTCTCCTCTTTTCTGGCTTACGCCTTCAGCCACAACCCCGGACTCTTCGTGCTGAGTGGCGCCCCGGTCCGCTATCGTCTCTACTCGGCCCGTGGGCTTTCCACGGTCGAGATCACCAACGTGGTCGCCTTCTGTGGCTTGACCTTCTGGCTCGGGTTCTTCACCCTTGGGGGGATGGTGTTCCTATTGGAGCCGCTGGTGATTCCCGCCTCTCTCAACCTCCCTTTTGCTTCCGTTCGCCCTCTTGGGGTGATCTTTCTGGTCCCTGTGGGGGGATACGTGTTGTGGAGCGCCTTGCGAAAGAGGCCGCTCAAGATCCGGGAGTGGGAGTTCGCCCTCCCCTCCCCCCGGCTCTCCTTTGTCCAGATCGTCGTTGCTTCCCTGGACTGGGCTCTGGTCGGGAGCATCCTCTATGTGCTCCTCCCCCCTACGGCAACCCTGTCCTACCCGGGTTTTCTCGGCATCTTTCTGCAGGCACAGATCGTGGGGCTAGTGAGCCACGTCCCGGGAGGTCTCGGCGTCTTTGAGACGGTGATGCTCCTCCTCCTCTCGCCCACCTTTCCAGCCGATGCGGTCCTGGGCGTCACGGGGAGCACTTCTACAACTTCCAAGGTCTGCGGCAGTACAAGGAGAAGTTCGATCCCGTGTGGGAGCCGAAATACTTGGCCTCCCCCGGTGGGCTCGCGCTGCCCCGCATCCTCACTAACCTCGCTTCCCTCATCTCGGGAGGGCTCAAAGGAGTCTTTGCCAAATGAGAAAGGTGATCCTTCGGGAAGCTGCAAGGGAGGGGTCATCGCACGCTAGTCCTCAGAAAGGAGGTACGACCATGATCATCCATCATTTCTGGTTCGGCCGGCCGAGGGCCATGGGCACGCTGGCGTTCCTCCTCCTCATCACCTGGCTTGTTTCCTGTAGCACCGTGCGTGAGGGCATGGCGGCGGAACAGCCAAAGGAGGCGCGTTGCCCGGAAGCTACCCCTGACATCTTCGAGCGGGTAGCTCCGGCCGTGGTCTTCATCACCGCGACGTCTATCAATCCCTACGAGCCGTTCGATCGCGTCGAGCACAGCGTGGGATCGGGGATTGTCTTCGATCGGTCGGGACTGATCTTAACCAACGCCCATGTGGTGTTTGGCCGCCAGGCGATCACGGTGTCGCTTGATGACGGCACGAGCCTGCCGGCAGAGCTGGTGGGGGCCGACCCGATCTTTGACGTGGCCGTGCTGCGGATCCCGTCCCCCTCGGAGGGAAAGCTACCCACGGCCGCGCTGGGCGACTCCGACCGTGTCCGCGTCGGCGAGGAGGTCTTGGCCATCGGGAACCCGCTGGGACTCGACCAGACCCTGACCCGGGGCATCGTGTCCGCGATCAACCGGATCCTCCCGGAGACCCCCTTCTCGCTCTTGGAGCCGCTGATCCAGACGGACACGCCTATCAACCCCGGTAACTCCGGCGGGCCGTTGTTAAACCGGTGCGGCGAGGTCATCGGCCTCACGACAGCCGTTATCCCTGAGGCCCAGAACATCGGCTTCGCGATCCCCATCAACCTGGCCAAAGCGGTGCTGCCCTCGCTGATCGCCCAGGGCCAGGTCATCCGTCCGTGGCTGGGCTTCCACGGGCAGCTCGTTGACGAGGCCCTGCAAGGCCTCCTCCGGATTCCTCTCGTCGAGGGCCTCTTGGTGGAGGTCGTTGAGCCGGGGAGCCCGGCCGAACGGGCAGGGCTCCGCGGAGGACAGCTCGAGGTCGTGATCGCCGGGCATGCCTTCCTTGTCGGGGGCGACATCATCACCAGTGTGAACGGGACGAGTCTGATCTCGCCAAACAACCTCATCAAGGTCATGCGGGGATTGAAGGTCGGGGTGACCGTCCACCTGACGGTCGTCCGGGACGGGAAGGATCGGACAGTGGAGTATGTCCTGCCGGAGCGGCCGTTGTTGCCGGGGGACTTCCCCGGTCAGCGCTTGCTTGCGCCGGTCACCGGTAGGGGTGTCCAGCCAGCCCTACCCCGAGGCTCCTGGTCGAGAACGCGGTAAGGCTTGGGGCCCATCCAGTGGGACTCTCACCTATAAGGAGGAATCCACGATGGAACTGGGTCTGATCGGTCTGGGGCGGATGGGCGCCAACATGACGGAGCGGCTTTTCAAGGGTGGTCACCGGGTGGTGGGCTATGACCGGAACCCGGAGGCTGTCCGGCGCGTGGTCGAAAAGGGTGCTGAAGGGGCCGATTCCCTGGAAGCCCTTGCCCGGCAGTTGACCCCACCCCGAATGGTGTGGCTGATGGTCCCTGCCGGTGACCCGGTGGACCAGACGATCCAGGCGTTGCTCCCTCACCTGAGCCCTGGGGATGTGATCGTCGATGGCGGGAACTCCTCTTACAAAGAGACCCTCCGCCGGGCCGCCGCCCTCAACGCGCAGGGTTTGCATTTTGTGGACGTGGGGGTCAGCGGCGGGATCTGGGGGCTGACCGAAGGCTACAGCCTGATGATTGGCGGCGAGAAAGCCGCAGTCGAGCGGCTCCGCCCCCTCTTCGAGACACTGGCCCCGACACCTGACAAGGGCTGGGGGCGTGTGGGGCCAAGCGGCGCCGGCCACTTCGTGAAGATGGTCCACAA
>JACQHM010000262.1 GCA_016199025.1 Candidatus Methylomirabilota bacterium
GGCCGGGGCCAGGCCCTCGAAGGGTTCATCCAGGAGGAGGAATCGGACGTTTCCCATGAGGGCCCTGGCGACGGCCAGCATCTGGCGCTCGCCGCCGCTCAAGTGCTCCCCCTTCCGATCTTTCAGTTCCTCCAACTGGGGGAACAAGGCGAAGATCCGGTCCAGTGTCCAGCGGCCGTCCTCTCTCTTGCGAGAGGCCAGGCGGAGATTTTCGAGGACAGTCAGATTCGGGAAGATCCTCCTCCCCTCCGGGACGAGTCCCATCCCGAGCCTGGCGATAGCCTCCGGGGGCCACCTGGTGATCTCCTTCCCCTGATAGAGGATCCTGCCACTCTTCGGCGGGGTAGCGCCGATGATACTCCGCAGTGTGGTCGTCTTCCCGGCACCGTTTCTTCCCAGGAGGCAGGCCATCTCCCCTTCCTTGACCTCCAAAGAGAGGTTGTGGAGGATATGGGACTTCCCGTAGAAGGTATTGATCTCTTCCACCTGGAGGAGGAGCCGCTGGCCTTTCGGCCCGGCAACGACCTCCTGCCTCTCAGCCACCAGTCGGATCTTTCCCAGATACGCCTGCTGGACCGCCTCGTTCTGCTGGATCTCCTCCGGCGTCCCTTTGGCGATCACCCTCCCCTGGTGCATGACGGTGATCTTGTCCGAGAGGGCCAGGACCCGGTCGATGTCATGCTCGATCAGGACAACCGTCAAGTTCCCGGCCAGGCGGCGGATCAACTCGGCGATCCGGGCCCGCTCCTTGGCCGAGAGACCGGCCAGGGGCTCGTCCAAGAGGAGAAGCTCGGGGCGGGTGGCCAGGGCGATCCCGATCTCCAGGAGCCGCTGGTCACCGTGGGAGAGGCTCGAGGCGATGCTGTCCTCTTTCCCCGAGAGGCCAACCTCCTCGATGATCCGGAACGCCTCCTCGTTGATCCGGGAGAGGGTTTCCACCCGGGTGAGGAGGTCGAACCGGTGCCGGCTCGTCGCCTGGACGGCCACCCGGATGTTCTCGAAGACGGAGAGCTCTTGGAAGATGCTGATGATCTGAAAGGATCGGGCGATCCCCTTCCCGATGATGGCATAGGGTGGAAGCTTCGTGATCTCCTGTCCTTTGAAGAGGACCTTTCCGCTATCCGGGGGGATCAGCCCCGTGAGGCCGTTAAAAAAGGTGGTCTTCCCCGCCCCGTTCGGCCCGATGATGGAACGGAGTTCCCCCCGTTTGACCACGAGGTCCGCCCGATCCACCGCCACCAACGCCCCGAACCGCTTCGTCACCCCTTGGCAGACCAGGACTTCCTCCCCATCCGTGAACGATGTGGTCGTCCGGCCCTCGGAGGCCCCTCCGATGGTCCCAGGCCTCCTGACGAGGAACGGTGAAGGGACCCCCTGGGGACTCCTGAAGGGCCAGGGGATCTTTAAGAGGAGACCTGTGATCCCCTGGGGGGAGAAGAGGATGAAGAGCATGAAGAGGGCGCCGAAGAAGAGGAGCCAGTTCTCGGTGTAGGTGCTCAAGAAATCTCGAAAGAAGATGAAGAAGGCGGCGCCGACGGCCGGCCCCAAAAAGTGGCGCATCCCCCCGACGACGGTCATGGCCAGGATCTCACCTGAGAAAGCCACCTCCACGAGTTGCGGGTAGACGAAGTAGATCAGGAAGGCGTAGAGGACGCCGGACAACCCGGTGAAAGTGCAGGAGAGGACGAAGGAGAGAAGCTTGTAGCGTCTGGTGTTATAGCCGACGAAGCTGGCCCGCTGCTCGTTCTCCCGGATCGCCTGGAGGACCTTGCCAAAAGGGGACCGGACAATCCGCCAGATTAGGACGATGGACGGGATGGCGATGGCCAGGACAAAGTAGTAGTAGACCATGGGGTCGGTAAGATCGATGCCAAGGAGCTTAGGACGGGTCAAGCCCCCCAGGCCGTTCTCGCCGCCAGTGACGGCGGTCCAACGGTACACGATGTAGAAGAACATCTGGGTGAAGGCCAGCGTCAGGAGGGCGAAGTAGACCCCCCTCCGCCGGAGGATCAGGAACCCGGTGAGGAGGCCGAGGATCGCCGCGGTGAGGACCCCGACCAGGATCGGGAGGAGGAGACGGCCCTGGAAGAAATGGATCTGGGAGAGAGCCCCCGCATACGCAGCGAGGCCGAAGTAGGCCCCGTGGCCGAAGGAGACCAGCCCGGTATAGCCTAAGAGGATATTAAAGCCTAAGGCCATGAGGATGAAGAGGGCGATCTCGGTGGCAAGGGAGACGGTGCCTCCCACCTGGGGGAGGACGAAGGGGAGGAGGATCAGGGCCAGGGAGAAAAGCGTCACCGGATGCCGGGTGAGGGCCAAGGCTCGTTTCATTCGAACCTCTCCCATCGCTCGCCGAAGAGCCCCCGGGGACGGATCAGGAGGATCAGGGCCATCAGGACGAACATCGACGCCTCGGCCGCCGGAGGGAAGAACAGGATGCTTAACGAGACGATCTGGCCGACGAGGAGACCGGCTAAGATCGACCCCCAGAAACTTCCCAGGCCCCCGATGACCACCACCACGAAGGCTGCGGTGCCGATGGAGGTCCCCATGGCGGGGTGGACCTCGGCCATGGGGGCAGAAAGGACGCCGGCCATCGCGGCCAAGGCCGTCCCGAACCCGAAGACCAGCGTCAGAATCGGTTTCAGGCTGATTCCGAGGATCCTGACCATCTCCGGGTCCCTGGTCCCCGCCCGGATGATGGTCCCGTAGGGAGTCTTCTCCAGGAACCACCAGATGGCGGCAATGGTCCCCGCTGTCAAGAGGAGGGTGAAGAGTCGGTACTTGGAGTAGATGAGGTCCCCCAGGATCACGGCTCCCTGGAAGGCCTGCGGGATGTCGAAGGGGTGACCCGTCGCCCCCCAGATGATCCGGAGGAGCTGCTCGACCACCATGCTTAAGCCAAAGGTGAACAGGAGGCCAAGGAGCGGGTCTCCGGTATAGAGGCGGCGAAGGCACAGGGCCTCGATGGCCATGGCAAGACAGGCCACCAGGATCGGGGAGATGACCAGAGCGCCGCCAAACCCCAAGGTGTCCTTCAGGACCAACGCGAGATAGGCCCCGATAGCGTAGAAAGCGCCGTGGGCTAAGTTCACGACGCCAATCATTCCGAAGATGATGGAGAGGCCCAGGGCGAGGATGACGTAGTAGGTCCCGACAACGAAACCGTTGGCCAGGTAGATGAAAAGCATCGAGGTTGAAAGGGACGGCATGGCCTCCTCAGGCGGGCGCGGGCGATGTTTCAGCCTTCTTGGAAGACAGACGCAACACAGTAACCTTAGTAGAAGCATACCTAGGGCCGAGGGTTCCGTCAAGGAGAAACATTTTTCTTGACACGGTGGTCAACAAAAGCGTATGGTACACACAGCCCCAAGGGGTTCGTCGTCGTGGACCTGGGCCTTAAGGATTCTGACAGGTAGAAGCCCTGGAGGGGTTCTTAAGGAACGGGCCCGCGAAGATGGATTCCTTGGGGCCTCCTGTTTTGGAGGTGTCACGTGAAGAGGGCTTTTGTTGCGCTCCTTCTCCTCCTCGGGACGTTAGCCTCTGGAGCCTCCATGAGCTTCGGCGCCGACCAGGAGTCCTTTCCCTGGCTGACTCAGATGCCTAAGGCGGCCGAGGCGGCCTACGCCTATTTTGCCGAACTTCCCGAAGGGCCCCGGACAGCCCTTTCCCGGTGGGTCGAGGAGTCCTGGCCGGCGAAGATCATCACCCTCCAACTGACCGAGTGGGAGATCGAGTTCCATCCCGATCGCCCGATGGCCATCTGCCGGCCGACCTATGCGACGATGCTGACCGACGGCCGGACGCTCCGCCTCCAGCCCCAGTATCTCGTGGGATTTTCAGAAGAAGGCCGGGTGAAGGGGGTACGTCTGGTGGGGGTCATGGTGCTGTCTCCCCCATCGGCCGAGTCTGAGGAGGTCGGTTCACCGGGCGAGCCCCGGTAACGGAAGGGCTGGGTTCTGATAGTAGCGGAGGGCTTCAGGCATCCACCCTTGCAGGTTGGCGATCCGTTGTGGTGGGCTCGGATGGGTCGAGAGCCAGACGGGTGGTCGAGCCTTTTCTAACGCGCCCATCCTCTGCCAGAGATTGATGGCTTCCCTGGGATCATAACCGGCCTTGGCCATGAGGAGCAGGCCGATGCGGTCTGCCTCGCTCTCCTGGAGGCGGCTGTAAGGGAGGAGGATCCCCACCTCGGTCCCCAGGCCGAGGGCGGCGGCCAGGAGTCTCCCACCCTGTGTGTCCGGCACTCCCCTTAAGATCGCGGAGCTGACCAAACCCGTGAGTCGCTCCTGGCTAATCCGCTCCGCCGAGTGGTGGGCCAGGACATGGCCCAGCTCATGGCCGAGGACAACCGCGAGCCCAGCCTCGGTCTGGGTGACCTGGAAGAGGCCGCTCCAGATGATGATCTTTCCCCCCGGGAGAGCCCCAGCGTTCACCGTTTTCGGGTCGTTCAGGAGGACGTACTCCCAACGGTAGCGCCTCTCGGGATCGGCCGCCGGGGCCAGCCGAGCGAGGACCGCCTGGATCTGGGCGTGAGCAGCCCGGTGGGTGGGGTTGGGATCATTGGATGAGATCAGCCGCCCCTGGCGGGTTGCCTTCTGGACGAGCTGATCGAAGGCTTTTTCCCCCAGACTGGTTTCCTGAGCCTCAGGGATCAGGAGGAGCTGGGTCCGGCCTGTCACCGGCGCCGTGGCACAGCCGGCCAAAACGGCGAGGAGGACCAGGAGACTGACGAAGGCGTGTTCGGCCAAATGGTGGAAGGAGACCCGCATCGTATCCGTGTCACGAGATAACCATGTTGGTGACCGTCTTGACCACTCCTGGGATCTTGTGGATCTTCTTCACAATGAAATCCCCCAGCTTCTCGATGTCCTCCACCTCGACATAGGCAATGACGTCATAGTGGCCTGTGACCGCATGGGCCGCCTTGATCTCCTCCACCTTCTTCAACTTCTGGGCAATACCAGCCCTCGGCCCCGTTCCGCCTCGATGAAGATGTACGCTGCGGCCATGAGACTTCTCCTTCATCTTCGAGGGGCTGTGGCCCCTGAGGCCCATGTTAGGGGGCGACCTCTTTGAGGAGCCGCGCCGCCTCCTCAGGAGAGAGAGGGTTGACGAAGAACCCCGTCCCCCACTCGAACCCCTCCGCCACGGGCAGGCGGACCCTGATCTCGATATGCCAATGGTACCGGGGTTCGGTGTACCTTTGAAGAGGGGAGGTGTGGAGGACCAGGCTGGAGGTGGGCTCGGGAAGGAGTTTCCTGATCCTTCCCATAAAGTCCCTCACCAAGCCCGCCAGCTCTTTCAGGTCAGGATCGCCGATCAGGCCAAAGTCATGCGCATGGGCCTTGGGGATGATCCAGGTTTCCAGAGGGTAGCGGGCGGCAAAGGGGACAAAGGCCAGGAACCGTTGGGTAGCCTGAATGACCCGTTCGTTGCTTTCCAACTCCTGTCTGATCGTATCGCAGTAGGCGCACCGCTCTTTCCGGTCGTGGTAGAGAAGAAGCCCCCGAAGCTCCTCCTCGATCCGTTTCGGGATGACGGTCAAAGCCAGGAGGTGGGAGTGGGGGTGGGTCAGGGTGGCGAGATGCGGCCCGTGGTTTCGGGCGACCACGATGGACCGGAACCGGTGATCCTTCCGAAGGTCCAAGATCCGTTCCCGGTAGGCCTGGAGGATCCCCTCGAGCTGATGGGTCTCCATCGTCCCCCAGTCCGCCTCGTGGGCCGGCGTCTCGATGACGATCTCGTGGGCGCCAATCCCGCTCACCCGGTCGTAGATCCCTTCGGCCGTCCGTTCCAGCTCCCCCTCGATTCTTAAGAAGGGGAATTTGTTCGGGACCACCCGGACCATCCATCCCTCCCGGTTGGCAGGGGTCCCCGGCTCCCTGAGGGCGAAGATCTCGGGCGGTGTCTCCGCCTCGTGTCCGGGGCAGAAGGGGCAAGGCTCCTGGTCTCCCCCCTTGACCTTCTTGAGGAGATCCAAAAGCGTTTCCCAGGGTTGCCCGGTCACGACCACCCATCGCTGCGAGACAGGTTCCCTTCGAAGCTCTGACATGCCTATGTCCCCCTTCCTTTTCGAGGCCCTTCCAGGGGTCTCTTTAATCCTTGCAGCCTTGGCGAGGCATCTTCAGAATCCAACCGTGGGCGTAAGAGTGCCACTTCTTCCATACCAGAATCCGTTTCGGTTGTCAAAGCCTTTAAGCCAAAGGGGCTTAGCCCCCCGGCCGCTTCAGGAGGGTGGGGAGGATCCGGGCCTTCAGCTCGATCGGCGAAGCCTTCTGAAAATCCTCCGGCAGTTCCTTCAACTCCACGGGACGCCAGGGGCCGCTATAGTGCCTGGTGCTGTACCAGCGGCCCTTGCGGTGGTAGTAATAGCGCATCTCGGCCCTGGAGAAGAAAAGGTCCAAGTCCCGCTCGGGGACGACGGCGAAGAAGAGCTCTTTTGTCTCTGGGATCAGGATCAGTTTCGGCGCGGCCAACATGTTGACCGATGCCCAGCACATCGCC
>JACQHM010000241.1 GCA_016199025.1 Candidatus Methylomirabilota bacterium
CTCCTGCGCCGTCCGTGGCTTCTCCGCCCCCGGCAGGCAATGCCGTCATCTTAAGCAGCAGGGCAAGAAGAAAGGCGATGAGCCCGGCGGCAGACCACATGGTACCACGCTGCTTCACTCGCCTGTCCACCGGGCTCATCTTTGGGGTCAATTCCAGCTTATGGCTTCTTGATGGGTTCTCTTTCCGGCTTGGGCTCGAAGCCGTAACCGGGCAAGACCCTACCGCCAAGCGTGGCGCCTGGTTCTCCGACATTCGGCAGGGCGCCTGGAATGGTGAACAGGTTCGAGCCGGCCGGAACCCGCGCGGGCCCACCGCCGTCGAGCGCGAATGCCCAGATGTTGCCGGCCTTCGGTTCGGTGTAGTAGAAGATCATGTCACCGCCGATGCCGCCTGAAGGCGCCACCACATACTGGATGCCGTCCAGCTCATAGGTGATCGGGCTCCCGATGAGGCCCGAACCAGTCTGGAACTGCCAGAGCACCGTGCCGGTGCGGGCGTCGAGCGCCATGAAGTAGCCACGCATATCACCGGTAAAGACGAGGCCGCTTTCCGTGGCGAAGGCGCCGGCCCAGAACGGCGCCGGGCTAGCCACCCTCCAGACGACCTTTTTATTGGCCACGTCGAACGCCACAAAGTGACCATTGTTCTCACTCGCCAAGTACTGCTGGTAATCAGCCCCCAGATACCACTCACCCTTGGTGGGAGGCGCGAACTTGTCCTCCGCCCAAAACTTCAAACCCATGGCCCAGTTGTTGGACATGAAGTAGATGTAGCTGAGGTCCGGGTTGTAGGCCAGCGGCTGCCAGTCGATCGCACCTTCGAGGCTGGGGATCACTGGCGCGACCTCCGGGCCGCCGGACTGCGCGATCATGTCCGGGTTCGGCCTGGGCCGGCCGGTGTCGGGATCGATGCCGAGGGTCCAGTTGATCCCAGGTACGATCGGCTCGGCGTAGATGAACGTGCCGTTGGTGCGGTCCAGGACATAGAAGTGCCCGTTCTTGTCGAAGTGCATCAGGGCTTTGACCTTCTGGCCGCCGATCGTCACGTCCGCCAGCACCGGCGTACTGATGCTGTCATAGTCCCAGCAGTCCCATGGGGTGTACTGGAAGCCCCACTTGATCCTGCCGGTATCGGCGTCGATCGCGATCGTCCCCGCGGTCCATCTGTTGTCGCCCTTGCGGACATGACAGTTCCAGGGCCCCGCGTTGCCCGTGTTCCAGTAGACCAGGTTGAGCGCGGGGTCGTAGGCGCCGGTCGTCCAGGTTGACCCTCCGCCGTTCTTCCAGGTATCGCCTGGCCAGGTCTCGTTCCCCGGCTCACCGGGGCCGGGGATTGTGTAGGCGGTCCAGCGCAACTGGCCGGTCTTCGCGTCAAAGGCCTTGACGAAGCCACGGATGCCAAACTCGCCGCCGGCCACACCCGTGAACACCATGTCCTTGACCACCAGCGGCGCGCCGGTAATGCTATATCCCTGCTCCCAGTCGGCGACCTTTGCTTCCCAAACGACCTCACCGGTATCCTTGTTGAGCGCGATCAGCCGGGCGTCCATGGTGCCGACATACACCAGGTTGCCGAGCAGCGCCACACCACGGTTGTTCGACCCGCAACAATACACGCGCTCCACATCCTTCGATAATTTCGGGTCGTAGCTCCACTTCCGCATACCGGTGCGGGCGTCGATGGCGAACACGCGAGATTGGTCGGCCCCGATATAGAGCACGCCATCATGAATCAGCGGGGTCAGCTCCAGCCCGCGGTTGTCGCCGCCGGTCGCGAACACCCACGCGGGGCGGAGCCGGTGAACGTTGGCGGGGGTGATCTGGTTGAGCCCCACATAGCGGTGGCCATGATAGGTGCGGCTGTACATCAGCCATTCCGAGGTATTCCTGTCCGCATTGAGCAGGTCTTTGTACGTCACTTCACCTGCCTCAAGCGTCGAACAGAAAAGCCCAAGGGTCATCACAAGGGCACTACAGAATGCACTGATTGCCCATCTCGTAACTGTCATGGCTTCCTCCCCAAACTGACACCCGGTCTCCTACCGAACCGAGTTTCAGCTTTCCTGATTAGTCTTTAATGCCACTTCATTGGTCTTCCTGCTCTCTGACACCTTAAGGCGCCTTGGCGCCGTGGGCATCTTTTGCCCGAGGTCCCTTCACCGCTCGCTATTCGGGCAACGGCACGAAGAACAATTGTTTTCCCTCCCAGTCCGGCACCAGCAGGTGTCTCCCGTCCGGGCTGATGGTAATATCTGCGGCAGAGACCAGGCCCTTCACCTCGATCGGCTGAGGCTTGCCTTCAGGCGTGTCGAGTACATACAGCTTCCCTTTGAAGTCGCTTACATAGAGCCGGCCCCTGGCGTCGCGTGCCAGCCCGTCGCCCGCGCCGAATCCCCCGTTGAGCTTCTTGAACACCTTCGTCTTCAGGTCGAGCCGGTGCAGGTTGCCGGTCGTGTAGTCCAGAACCAGCATCGTGTCCCGCCCCTCCATGAGGAGACCGTTCGGGCTCACCAGTTGCCACGCCTCTTCATCGGTTAGCACGGTGGTGATCTTCCCATCTTGGGTGATGCGGTAGATCGCCCCCCCGCGACCCTCCCAATCACCACTATCCGAGACGTAGACGTTACCGTCCTCATCGATCTCGATGTCGTTGAAATTGGTGATCTTGCGCGGGAACTGGGTCGAGTCTACGAGCCGCTCGACGTTGCCCTTCATGTCGATGCGCCACACCTGGCCCCGGTTGTCCGAGACAAATAGATGGTCCCGCCACGCGTCGAGTCCGTGCGGATCATTCAAGCCCGTGGCAAATGGCCGCACCTCGTCGCCCTCGACCACACTGATGGCCCCGTCACCATACTTCTCGTACTCACCGACCTCAGACACGTAGATCCGCCCGTCAGGACCCACGGCGATAGACTCGGGGACCCGCACCCCCTTCATCACCTTCACTTGTGCGGCCAGCGTCCCTGGGGAGACAGCCACAGTCCAGCCTATCAGCAACATGGCATGCAAGACGAATAAAGGTTTCTTAGCCATGGACTCCTCCTTTGCAAGCGTCTAGGTTCTCCATTGACGGAACTCCTAGAGGTTCGTTTTGTTTTGTCCCTCATATAACTGCTTTTGATTTTCTTGTCAAGAGGTAGTGTCAAAGATCCATCCAACTTATTGATTTCACTGAATAAAAATTGAGTTTTGAATTTGCTTCATGTCTTATTTTCCACCGGCCCTCCTGAGGATCTCCTGCCCCATCCGCCCCCCCGGACACCGCTCAGACGCTGGTGGGGGTGCTGGGAGGGTCTTGCTGGAGGGCCTGCTCCGCCGCCCTGGCCAG
>JACQHM010000243.1 GCA_016199025.1 Candidatus Methylomirabilota bacterium
ATGGCCTTCAGCCACGGCTCGAACGACGGCCAGAAGTTCATGGGCGTGTTCACGTTGGCCTTGGTCCTGGGAGGGATCCTGCCCGAATTTCGGATCCCCTTCTGGGTGATCCTCCTCTGTGCCACCATCATGGGGCTCGGCACCGCCGTGGGTGGATGGAGGATCGTGAAGACCATGGGCCTTCGGCTCACAAAACTCGAGCCGGTCCATGGCTTCGCCGCCGAGACCGGCGCAGCCTTGACCATCGAGCTGGCCTCCCGCTTAGGCATTCCCTTGAGCACGACCCACACCATCAACACGGCCATCATGGGGGTTGGAGCCACCAAACGGCTTTCAGCAGTCCGGTGGGGGGTGAGTGGCAATATCGTGATGGCCTGGATCCTCACCTTCCCTGTCTGTGGCCTCCTCGGCTACCTTGTCGCCAAGGCCGTCTCCCTCGCCGTGGCCTTGGCCCGCTAGGAGGGTTGTCCGATTTTGCTTGACAGCGCCCCCCCCCAGCCGGTATCCTGTTCCCAGAAAAAGGGGAGTAGGGTATCATCGCTTTGCATGACGGTGTCGTCAAGACGGTGCCAAGATCGTTCAGGCACCCGGCCCGTCAGCGAGAGGGGGGTGGCCTCTCTCGTACCCGAGACCTTTTGTGGGAACGATCCTGCAAAAGGTCCTTTTTGTTGAGGCGTGTTGAACACTCCTTCATGACAGCCTTCGCAGATGGAGAACAGGTTACGATCTTGTAAGACGAGCACCATGGGGCGAACGATTCTTATCTCTCTCCTCTTGTCTCTGACCGTCCTCGTCGGATCCGTCGCTTCCCAAGCTCTCCTCGATTTCGAGGTGACCGAGGGAAGCGAGTGGGAGGAGGACGTGTTCGAGGAGATGGCGGTCTCAACCTCGTATCGCAGCTTTTTAGCTGACGTTCGACGGCTGCTTTCCAAAAAGGGCACCCTTTCTTTCTTCGTTTCCATCCCACCCCCTGACCAACCCCCCGAAGTTTCCCCTTCCCTGTAGTCCCTCTGCGTTATCACCCGAATGTAGGTCGTGTAAGTCTACTAGAACGCTACCCCCACCCGTCCCCTCCCCAGCGGCCTATTGGGGATTTGGGATTGCGGATTGCGGATTTGGCAAGGAGGCATCTGTTTTTCAATCAGAAATCCGAAATCGGCAATCGGCAATTCGGAACGGGGGAGGGGGTGTGAGGCGGTGGACTACGACACCTCAGGTTGGTGAAGGCTAACGGATCTGTCTCATTTGTGACCAGCCTCACCACCCTTGCAATCTCAAACAGGAGAAAAGGATGCTCAAAGACTGGCTGTGGTTGGCCTCTGCCATTGGCCTCGCGCTTCAATGGATCATCTTGAGAGGGAGTGGGGTCCACCTGGACCCCCATTGGGAGGCCTTGACTTCTGGGCTGGCCATCTTCGGCGCCGCCTTCCTCCTCTCCTGGGCGGCGGAGCTCGCCCAGTTAGAGATCCCCCGGAATCTGGCCCTGGCGGCCCTTGCCATCATCGCCGTCCTCCCTGAATATGCGGTGGACATGTACCTGGCCTGGATGGCGGCCAAAGAGCCCACCTACATCTCCTATGCGACGGCCAACATGACAGGCGCCAACCGCCTCTTGATCGGCGTAGGGTGGGCGGCCCTCGTTTTCGCCTTCTGGCTGAAGGCCCGCGAGACGGAGATCAGGCTCGAATCTTCCCACTCCGTCGAGTTGCTCTATCTTGCCTTGGCCACAGCCTATTCCTTCGCCATACCCTTCAAGGGCACGCTCACCCTTATGGACACTGCTATCCTGCTCACCCTCTTCGCCCTCTACATCCGGGCGGCGTCCAGACAGCCGGTCGTGGAGCCTGAGCTCCATGGCCCGGCCGGGTTGATCGGCCAGTTTGGCCCAAAGATCAGGAGAGGCATCACGGTTGTCATGTTTCTCTACGCGGGGCTCGCCATCTTCCTCGCCGCCGAGCCCTTCGCCGAGGCCCTGATCGCCACCGGGAAGACCTTCGGGATCGAGGAATACCTCCTCATCCAGTGGCTGGCCCCTTTGGCCTCTGAGTCGCCAGAGTTCATCGTGGCCCTCCTCTTCACCCTCCGGGGGAATCCGACCGTCGGCCTCGGCACCCTCCTCTCCTCCAAGGTGAACCAGTGGACGCTCCTGGTGGGAATGCTCCCCCTGGCGTATAGCGTCTCCCTCGGGAGGGTTGGGACGATGGTCCTGGACGGGCGACAGGTGGAGGAGATCCTCCTGACGGCGGCTCAGTCCGCCTTCGGGGTGGCGGTCCTGGGGAGTTTTCGCTTCTCCTTGGGGAAGGCGGCTATGCTCTTCCTGCTGTTTGCCACGCAACTGTTGTTCACGACCCCGGAGGCCCGCCACACGTATGCCATTGTGTACCTCATCCTGACCGCCGGGGTCCTGGTGGTGAGCCGGAGCAGCCGACAGGGCTTCTTTGGTTTGTTTCCGCTGGCTCCAGCCCGGGCCACCAACCCTCACCTGAAGGGCCGAAGGAAGTGCTGAACCGATCAGCCGAGAAGCTCAAACCTGTGCTTGACACGAGGGTGGCGTTTCGGAAAGCCTCCGAGGCGCCGGCCCAGGCAGGAAAGGAGGAACCCATGAAGGTGCTCCTTGCAACCGACGGTTCCCGATATGCCGGGTGGGCGGTCGAACTGCTGCTCCAGTTTCCGCTCCCGGCCGAGACGGAGGTCACGCTCCTGACGGCCCTGGGGTGGGGAGGTGAAGCGCTCTCCAATAGGGAGGATAATCTGCATCGGCAGGCCGTCGCCATGGTGCGAAAGACGAACGAAGCCGCGGCTCAGGAGCTTGTGGAAGGGATCAGGAAGGCCCTCGCCCCCCGGTGGGGGGATGTCGGAACCTGGATCAAGTACGGCGCCCCCGGTGCTGAGATCGTCGAGGCGGCCGAGGCGATGGGGGCAGACCTCGTCATCCTCGGCGCGAAAGGCTTAAGTGGGATCAAAGGCTTCCTCCTGGGAAGCGTCGCCCAGAAGGTGGTCCGCTACGCCCCATGCTCCGTCCTGGTGGTGAAGCGAAAGCCAGAGGCCCTCACAAAGATCCTTGTGGCCCTCGACCGATCGGCCTACGCTTCCACCGTGGTGAGCTTCCTTGAGGATCTGCCCCTGCCCGAAATGACGATGATCACGCTTTTGAGCATTGTTGAGCGACGGAGGCATTTCGCCGCGGGGGTCTCCTTCAACGCAAGGGTCGAGTTGAAAAAGGCCCTGGACGAACTCTATCGGGCTGAACGGGAGGCCCTGGAGAGGGTGCAGATGAAGGCGGCGAATCGGCTGCAACAGAAGGGGCAGAAGGTCGAGATGGAGATCCGCGGCGGACACCCGAGCGGGGAGATCATCCGAGTCGCCCAGGCAGGAGGTTTCGATCTGGTGGTCGTCGGATCGAAGGGCCTCACAGGGATCAAGCGTTTCCTCCTGGGGAGCGTGTCGCAGAAGATCGTGAAATACGCCCCCTGCTCGGTCCTGGTCGTCCGTCCGTAGAGGGACATGGAGGAGGCAGAGAGGAAGCGAGACATGGGGAAGGTGAAAGAGCTTTGGCAGTGTGACAGGTGTGGCCGGCCCATCACCTGGTCGCTGATCAGGAAGCAAGGGTTGCTCTATTGCTGTGAACCATGCGCCCAGAACCAGACGTGTCAGTGCACGGCCTCCGGGCCGATGAACGCACAGGAGGCAGAGGGGTGACGTCGGTCGGCGTATCGGATCGTTTGACGACAGGGGACAATGTGATGCCAAGAAAGGCGAAGAAGGATCTGAAAAAGGCCCTCACCAGGCGGTTGATGGAGGAGCGGAAGCTCGTCATGAAGCGGCTCCTTCTCCTGAGGAGAGCTGGCGTAGAGACCCTGGCAGTCCCTGAAGAAGAGGGCAGGAAAGGTGATCTCCTAGATCAGGCCCAAGCCTCGCTGAGGAAAGAGGTCGAATCGGCAATCAGGGAACAACTCTTGGCGAGGGCCGCCAGCCTGGAGAGGGCCTATCGGAAGCTCATCGCTGGAACCTACGGAATCTGCGAAGGATGCGGCCAGATGATCTCCAGGAGCCGCCTGGAGGCGATGCCGGAGGCCATCTATTGCACCCCCTGCCAGGAAAAGAAGGAGAACACTGGCCGGATCATCCGTGCCACCGGCTGACAACAAAATGAAAAATGACAAGGAGCGGTCTATGGAGAAAGGAGGAACCGTGTCGAACACCTTCAAGACGGTTGCGTTGTTAGGCCTCCTCACCGGCCTCATCGTCTTGATCGGTGACGCCGTCGGGGGGAGGCAGGGGATGGTCATCGCCTTCCTCCTGGCGGCCCTCATGAACTTCGGGGCCTACTGGTTCTCGGACCGGATCGTCCTGGCCATGTACCGGGCGAAGGCCCTCCCCGAGGCCGACGCCCCGAAGCTCTATCGAATGATGAGGGAGTTAGCTCAGCAGGCGAGGCTCCCCATGCCTCGGCTCTCCCTCATCCCCACGGCGACGCCGAACGCCTTTGCGACAGGACGGTCCCCCGAACGGGCCACGGTGACCGTCACCGAGGGACTCCTCCGGATCCTCGACGAGGAGGAGTTGGAAGGGGTCCTGGCCCACGAGTTGGCCCACGTGAAGAACCGGGATATGCTGACCATGACGATCGCCGCCACGCTGGCTGGTGTGGTGGTCATGCTCGCCCGGATGGCCCTGTGGTTTCCCGTCGCCGGCGAACGGGATCAGGAGGGGCGTGGGAGCGGGGTGCTCGGCGTGATCGTCCTGGCCATCCTGGCCCCCCTCGCGGCCACCTTGATCCAACTGGCTATCTCCCGATCCAGGGAGTTTCAGGCCGACGAGACCGGGGCCAGGATCACGAGGAAGCCCTGGGCCCTGGCCAACGCCCTGGAGAAGCTGGAGTGGGCCTCAAAGCGCCTCCCCTTAGAGGCGAACCCTGCGACGGCCCATCTCTTCATCGTGAACCCCTTGCGGGGCCGCGGGCTCTTCTCGCTCTTTATGACCCATCCCCCCATCCAGGCGCGGGTCTCACGCCTCCGGGCGATGAAGGGATAAGGTCGTTTAAGAGAAGGGTGCTCTTTGTGACAGGGGGCTATGCTCTTACGGGCCAGGGAAGTAATGACCTTATGAGAAGAAAAGGAGGTTGAAAGCGATGCAGTGGCAAGGAGTGACTTTCGTGACCCTGGTGTTTGTGGGAGGCCTCGTCCACGGGTTGGGCGGTGAGGTACTGGCCCAGACAGGGACCATCAGCGGAATGGTGAAGTTCACCGGGACGCCGCCCCCGCCGAAGAAGATCCCCGTGACCAAGGACACGGCCAAGTGCGGCGAGGAGAAGCCCTCGGAGGAGCTGATCGTCGGAAAGGGCGGAGGGCTCAGGAATGCCGTTGTCTCCCTGGTGGGGGTCACGACGCAGCCATGGACGCCGGCCAAGAACCCAGTCGTGGATCAGAAGACCTGTCAATTCATCCCCCATGTGGTCATCGTTCCCTCTGGGGGGAGCCTGGACATCTTGAACAGCGATGGGATCCTCCACAACATCCACACGTACTCCACGAAGAACCCCACCATCAACAAGGCCCAGCCAGGGTTCAAGAAGAAGATGACAGAGCGATTCGCCCAGCCGGAGATCGTGAAGGTGACCTGCGATGCCCACCCTTGGATGATAGGCTGGATTGTGGTGACAGAGCATCCCTACTATGCCGTGACGGATGACCGGGGCTCCTTCACCCTCGCCAATGTGCCGCCGGGGACTTACAAGCTCAAGGTCTGGCACGAGACCCTGGGCGAGGTGACGAAGGACGTCACCATCAAGGCCGGGGAGGAGGCGAAGGTCACCGTGGAGCTGGCCAAGAAGTAGAGGGGTCGTGCCTAAGGAGGTGGATTTCTTAATGGGCATCATCGAGGAGCACGTGAAGAAGATCATCCTGGAGCAGCTTCATGTGGACGAGGCGGAGGTCAGGCCAGAGGCGTCCTTCACGGACCTCGGCGCCGACTCGCTGGACGTCACGGAGCTGATCATGGCGTTAGAGGAGAAGTTCACCATCGAGATCCCAGACGAGGAGGTCAAGAAGATCGTCACCGTCCAAGACGCCGTTGAGTACATCAAAGAGCACACAGAAAACATGTCCCTCCGATGAAGAACCCCTAACAACCTCACGAATCCGGAGGAGGAACGATGACGCCCGAGATCGGATACGGCAGCCTCATCATCGCCCTAGCCTGCGCCGTCTACGGGGCAGTCGCCGGCCTCCTGGCGGCTCGGTGCCGTCGGGAGGAGTTGGCCCGAAGTGCCCAGAACGCCGTTGTCGCCCACTTCCTAGCGGTGGGGGCGGCGCTGGTGCTGTTGGAGGTGGCCTTCATCACCAGCGACTTCAGCATCCGGTTCGTGGCCTTTAACTCCGCCTCGGCCTATCCCCTCTGGTACAGGATCGCCGGGCTCTGGTCGGCCTTGGAAGGCTCCATCCTCCTCTGGACCTTCCTCCAGGCCGGCTATACGCTCCTGGTGGTTGTCTCCACGAGAAGGCGCCAGCCGGCCTGGCTGCCGTATGTGATGGCTGTCCTCCTTTCGATCTCGGCCTTTTTCCTCCTGGTGATGCTCATCCCGGCCAATCCGTTCGAGCGCGTGAGTCCGGTTCCGCCGGAGGGGCGGGGGATGAATCCCCTGGTGGAGGCAGCCTTTGGGGTGACGAACCAGGAGAAGCCCCTCGGGACCCTCCGGCCGGCCCTCCGGTTCTACGAGCGGGAGCAGACCCCCATCGCCGAGGTGGATTACCGGATCGGCTTCCGGGAGGATCTCTACGTGATCTTCGGGCGGGTGGAGCGGGACGGGCGGGAGATCGTTATCAAGGCCCTGGTGAATCCTATGGTCACCTGGATCTGGCTGGGAGGAGCGGTGATGGCCCCGGGCGGCCTTTTGGCCCTTTGGCCTGAGCGGCGCCCCCTCCCAAATGGTTCCCCACCCCTGAAAGAGGGATAGAGCGAGGAGGTTGTCTTGATGAGCCCGCAATGGCTTCCGATGGAGCCCATGAGGTCTCCAGATCGCTGGATCGCCTGTCTCAGGATCGTGGTTGGGGTATGGTTCCTGAAAGGCGTCCTGACTAAACTGCGCTGGTCTTCCATAGCAGGATTCCTTCCCCTCCCGACGGTTTCTGAACGGTGGATAAATTTCCTGCCAAAAAAGCTGGCGGAGTTCGCCAGCGAGAACCCCATCGGCTGGTATAAAACCTTTCTCGTTGACCTCGCCATTCCGAACGCGGATGTCTTCGCGTTCCTGACTGCCTTCGGAGAAACGGGCGTGGGGCTCGGCCTCACTTTGGGCCTCCTGACTCCCCTTTCCGCCCTCGTGGGTCTTCTCATCATGGCCCACTACTTCCTGGCCAGCTTCTGGATGGGCTTCTGCCAGCAGGGCTTCCACATCCTCCTGATCGCCTCCATGGTGGCCTTCTTTGGAAGCCGGGCCGGGCGGACCTGGGGTCTGGATGGGTGGTTAGCAAGGAGAGTTCCCTCCCGCTTTCTCCTAAAGCTCCTTTAAAGTTCCAAGGACAACCCCTAACGGCTTAGGCCCGGGCTGTCGTCGAGGGACCGGGAGGGTGAGCCTGTTTAAGCCCCTGAATTCAGGAGCGTGTGGGGGCGACCCCACAGGGTGTGCGGAGGGTCCGATGGTGCGCCGCGTGGTCTTCGAAACCCTCCGACAGGTCCGGCGCCTGATCGTTGAGGTGATTGGGTTCACCATGCTGCTCATCGGCCTAGCCCTCCTGGTTCTACCAGGGCCAGCGGTGGTGGTATACTCTGCACGGTTTTAGCTGAAACTTTTTGAGAGCCTTGTGCTATAGTAGTCGTCGTGAGGTTTACCCTTAGCCGAGGTTCTCGACAATGCTCAAGATCACCTTTAGCGACCATGAGATCGAAGCGTTGCGGTATTGGCGGTTTCACCATCCCGACCCGCGTGTGCAAGTGCGGATGGAGGCCCTCTACTTGCGCAGTCAGGGGGTTGCCAATCGTGACATCCTCCGCCTCTGCGGCATTTCCAAAGCGAGCTTCCATCGCTATCTCCACATGTACGTGACGGGTGGAATCGAGCAGCTCAAACACCTTGATCATTATCGTCCCCAGAGTGAACTGGCGAAACATCAGCCGACGCTTGAAGCCTATTTTCAGCAGCATCCGCCCGCGACGGTCGCGGAAGCGGCGGCGAAGATTGCCGACCTCACCGGGATTGTGCGCAAGCCGACTCAGGTGCGTCAGTTTTTGAAAGCCCTCGGGATGCACCCCAGGAAGGTCGGCATGATTCCAGCCAAGGCCGACGTTGCCGCGCAAGAGGCGTTTAAAAAAAAAGCCTGGAGCCGCGGTTAGCTGAAGCGAAGGCTGGCCACCGCGCCGTCTTTTTCATGGATGCGGCCCATTTCGTGTTTGCCCCCTTTTTGGGGATCTTGTGGTGTGTACAGCGGCTGTTTGTCAAGGCGCCCTCAGGACGCCACCGGCTGAATGTGCTGGCCGCGCTGAACGCCATCACCCATGACGTGTTGAGCGTCGAGAATCTCACCTACATTACGGCGGAGACGGTCTGTGAGTTGTTGTCCCTGTTGGCGGGTGCCCATCCTGGCATCCCGATCACCGTCATTTTGGACAATGCCCGTTATCAGCGGTGCGCGCTGGTACAAACGGTGGCCCAAACGTTAGGCATTGAGTTGCTGTACTTGCCGGCCTATTCCCCCAATTTGAATCTGATTGAACGGTTCTGGAAGTTTGTCAAAAAACAGTGTCTGTACTCAAAGTACTATCCGGACAGTGAAGCCTTTCAACAAGCGATCTTAGCTTGTATTGAACAAGCGCCAACGAAGAATAAAGCGGAACTGGACAGGTTGTTGACCTTACGCTTTCAAACGTTCCAAGAAGTTCCCGTGATTGGGGAACAGCACACGGTTTCCAGAGGCTCGAAGAACAAAGTTTTATCTAAGGCCGCGTAGAGTATAATCCCGGTTGGTCTGGCCATCCTGGCCACCAAGTTCGTGTGGGCCCGGCGGCTCCTCGCTGGCATGAAGCAGAAGGCGGAGCGGCTCACCTCCATGGTGCCCGGGAATGCCAAGCGCCATCCCCCTCGGCAGGAGGGAGAACCTGGAGTGAGGGAATCCATAATGAGTCACGAGGGAAGGAGGATGTAAAATGGCAGCATGGCGACCCCCCCAGGAAAGGTTTCCAGACTTCCAGGAACCATTCGAACTGTTCCAGCGCGTTGTCCGGCGGTGGGGTGCGCGCCGGCTGGCTGGGCTGGTGCTAGGGGCGGTGTTCCTCCTCTGGCTGGCGTCGGGCTTCTACGTGGTCGGGCCGGGGGAGCGCGGGGTGGTACTCCTGTTCGGCAAAGTATGGACGCAGACGGAGCCGGGGCTCCGTTACCGCCTCCCCTGGCCGGTCCAGAGCCACCAGGTCGTGGACATTGCCCGGGTGAGGCGGGCGGAGGTCGGCTTCCGCACTGAGCAAGACACCACCCGCCCGGTCCCCCAGGAGGCGCTGATGCTCACCGGCGACGAGAACATCGTGGATCTCCACCTCTTCATCCAATACCTGGTCCAGGACCCGGTCAGGTTCCTGTTCCGCGCCCGCGACCCGGAGCTGGCCCTCCACGCCTCGGCCGAGGTGGCCCTGCGGGTGGCGGTGGGGGAGAACACCATTGACTACACGATGACCGAGGGGCGGGTGGAGGTTCAGGACCGGGTGAAGCGCCAGCTCCAAGAGCTGCTCGACCTGTACGGGACCGGCCTGCTTGTCACCGAGGCCCGGCTTCTGGTGGTGGATCCGCCCAGGGAGGTCCGGGAGGCCTTCCATGACGTGGTCCGGGCGTGGGAGGACCGTGAGCGGCTGATCAAGGAGGCCGAGGGGTATCGGGAGGATGTGGTCCCGAAGGCCCGGGGGGAGGCGGCCCAGATGGTCCTGGCCGCCGAGGCGTACCGGGAGCAGCGCCTGATCCGGGCCCAGGGGGATGCGACCCGGTTCCTGAAGGTCCTGGACGAGTACCGGAAGGCCGAAGAGGTCACGCGGGACCGGCTCTACCTGGAGACGATCGACCGGGTCCTGCCCAACACCCAGAAGTTCATCCTGGACGCCGGCGGGGACCGGGGGGGTGTTCTGCCCCTTCTCCCCTTAAGGGACTTTGTCCCGCCTCCTGCCAAGCCGGAGGGGGCGCGGGTCGAGCCACCGCTGGCAGAGCCGGAAAGGAGGTAACAGCCATGGTCCAACTCATCGTTGTCCTGATCATCCTGGCGGTCCTCGGTCTCCCGCAGGCCGCCTACGTGATCCCGGAGTGGCAGCAAGCCATCGTCACCCGGTTTGGGCAGCCCATCCGGACCGTCCGGGAGCCGGGGCTGTACCTCAAGCTGCCCCTCATCCACACCCTTATCCGCTTTGAGAAGCGGGTCCTGGCCACCGACGCCATGCCCGGGGAGTACCTGACCCGGGACAAGAAGCGGCTGGCGGTGGATCACATCTCCCGCTGGGAAATCGCTGACCCGCTCCAGTTTTTCCGAACCATGCGGGACGAGCGGGGGGCCATGGCCCGGCTGGATGACATTATCACCGCGCGCCTGCGCCAGGAGATCGCCAAGGAAGATTTCAAGGCCATCATCCGGGAGAGACGGGCGGCGATCATGGAGACGGTGACGGCCGCCACCCGGGAGCTGACCGCGCCGTTTGGCATCCGGGTGGTGGATGTCAGGATCAGGCGGGCCGATCTCCCGCCCGAGGTTCAGGCCAGCGTCTTCGCCCGGATGCAGGCGGAAAGGCAGCGGATCGCCCTGCGCTACCGGGCCGAAGGGGAGGAGAAGGCCAGAGAGGTCCGGGCGGAGGCCGACAAGGAGCGGGAGATCATCCTGGCCAAGGCCTACGCGGATGCCCAGCGCCTCCGGGGCGAGGGGGATGCCCGGGCCACGGCGGTCACCGGCCGGGCCTTTGGTCGGGATCCTGGATTCTACGGGTTCTTACGGCGGCTCGAGACCTACGAGCGGATCTTCGCCCAGGGGACCACGGTGGTCCTCCCATCCAACTCGGACCTGCTCCGCTACCTGGAGTCGCCCCGGCCACGGCGGTGACGCCCCGTCTGAGGGGCTTTCGTCAAGGGAGGCAGGGACATACGCCAGCGGACGGAGGGAGACGATGTCTCTACAGAAGCCCGGCGAGCGGGAAGAGGAGTATTTTGCACGATTGGAGTTCGAGCGGAAGAAGAAGGCGGCTGAAGAGGCCCAGTGGCGATTGGCGGAGGAGGAGAGGCGGCGGCTGAAGGAGCTCCATTCGATGCGCTGCCCGAAGTGTGGCTCGGAGCTTGTCGCCATCGAATACCAAGGGATCGAAGTCGACAAGTGCACCGCCTGTGAGGGCATCTGGCTCGACTGCGGTGAGCTGGAGCAGGTGGCGTCCAAAGAGGGCGGCTTCCTGGCCTCGCTCCTGAGGATCTTTCGGTAATCACGACGAGGGGGTGTTGCACGCTCTGGCGCGAAACAGGTGTTAGCTGGTCTCTGGTGGCCGTTAGGAGGCGCGACATATGGATAAGGAGACATTGATTGAGGGGCTGAACCGTGATCTGGCTGGGGAGTACCGGGCCATCCTCCAGTATCTCCAGCATTCGTACATGCTGAAGGGGCTGGAGCGTCTGACCCTCGGCGAATTGTTTAAAAAGTTCGCGATCGGCGAGATGAAACACGCCGAGTTCCTGGCGGAGAAGATCGTCGCCCTGGGCGGCGTTCCCACGGTAACACCGCTCTCCATCGTCCAGCCGACAACGGCCAGAGAGATGCTGCAAGCCAATCTAGCCGCCGAGCGCCAGGCCATCGCTGACTACAAGGAACGGGCGGACCAGGCGGAAGAGTACGGGGACGAGGGTTTGGAGGTTGAGTTGGAGGAGATCATGGCCGAAGAGACCAGGCATGCGGAGGAGCTTGAGAAGCTCCTCGGTGGCTGAGAGGTAGAAATGGAAGCAAAAAACAACAGCCCAGAGGGGAAATCGGATGGGGCAGAGGGTGGTCCTCATGATTCTCCTCATGGGCATCGGCGGAGGGTGTGCCAGCATACTGCATGAGGTTTCTCGTCACTCTGGTTTGGAGCAGGGCCCAGCCCCCCAGGTTCAGCAAACGCTCCTCGCCGAAACGGCGTTGTCGAAAAAGTACGAGCTGCGTCTTGTCGATAGCGAAAGGAAGGTCATCTAAAAGAGGAAAGAAGGCGAGGTCGCTTATCGTCTCAAGGTGGTGTACCGTGCTATACTTGCTGGTGGTGAGCCTGGGGTGTGTGAAAGGACAAATGCTCTTTTAGAACGAATGACATGAGGATCCTCTTTCTTACTTTAGATATCGGCTTCGGGCACCAGCGGGCGGCTTTAGCGGTGGAGAAGGCCCTTCGCCATCTTACCCACGGCCTAGAAACCCACTTTTACAACATCCTGGATCTCCTCTCCCCTTCCCTCGCTGAGGGGCTCGCCCGCTTCTACTTGGCCCTGGTGAAGGAGGACGCGGACCATCCGATTTCGCTTGACAGCGCACCCCACCGTCGGTATGCTGTTTCCAGAAAAAGGGGAGTAGGTCGCTCTAAGGCGTGACGGTGTCGTCAGTCCGGTGCCGAGAGGATCAAGGCACCCGGCCCGTCAGCGAGAGGTCTCCGGCCTCTCTCGTACCCGAGACCTTTTGTGGGAACGATCCCGCGAAAGGTCTTTTTTGTTGAGATGTGTTGAACACTCCGTCGTGACAGCCTTGGCAGATAGAGAACAGGTTGTGATCTTGTAAGGGAAAGTGATAAGCGTGTATCGGATTCGTGTTGATTCATACACCCATCTGTGATAGCCTGCTTTGTTGGACCCCGCAAGGAGGAGATCATCCTAGCACCAGTTGATCCCGAAAGCAGAAGGAGTACCCCAGGCTCGGGCCACGCTGGGCGATGAGCTGCTGACGATAGCACTTAAGCACCGAGGTTGGCAAGGGGGGCCGAAGGACCGCTTAAACGCTGAGCCTGTGGCCCATCTCATGATCGTCGCGGGGCGACGCTCGGCTAGTCCTTCCTCGAGGGGGTCCACCCTGCTCAATGCCCTCTCCATGACCATCGTTACCATTTCGACCGTGGACTTCAGAGAGATGGAGGTGCTCTCCACGATGGGTCGGATCTTTACCATCTCGGCGTTTCCCGGCAGGCGATCCCGGTCATCGCGAACTTAGCCCGGCTCATCGCTTACGGGCGTAAAGTGCTTAAGGAGCAACCGACATGACCGTATTATTGAAAGCCCTGTTCGTCATCGCTGTGGCGGAGATGGGAGATAAGACCCAGCTCCTCACCCTAGCCTTCGCCACCCGGCTTTCCGTTCGACATGTGCTGGGTGGCGTGCTCCTTGGGACACTTGCGAACCATGCCCTAGCCGTGGCCGTAGGGGGCGCGGTGCTGCTGATTGTGCCTGTCGCCTGGGTGAAGCTAGCCGCCGGCCTAGCGTTCATCGGCTTTGGACTCTGGACCCTTCGGGGCGATCAACTGAGCGGGAGCGAGGAAAAACGGTTCGGTTATCCCCTACTGACGGTTGCGGTCTCGTTCTTCCTCGCCGAAATGGGGGACAAGACCCAACTGGCCACCGCGGTGCTGGCCGCGGAGGCGGCCGTGCTTGTCCCCGTATGGCTCGGCTCTTCCCTCGGGATGGTGGTGGCCGATGGCCTAGCTATTGGAATCGGGGTTGTGCTTGGTCGGCGGCTCCCGGAGCGAATGATTAAGGTCGGGGCGACCTTCCTTTTCGTTCTTTTCGGGCTGCTTTTGTTCCGGGAAGGCCTCACGACAACTCTGTGAAGTGCCTGCCCCGAACCTTCTCCATGCAATTTTTCAGAAGGCACCTCGCTGGGAAGCCCCTCTGCTGGAGGGAGTTCCATGGGAGAGAACGATGTCCTGCTGGAGACAAACCTTCCGAGCGTTCCCCTCGCCAAGCGGGGGAAAGTCCGGGATCTCTACGATCTGGGCGAACACCTGTTGATGGTGGCCACGGATCGGATCTCGGCCTTCGATGTGGTGCTTCCCACCGGCATCCCGGGGAAGGGGAAGATCCTCACCCAGATCTCCCGGTACTGGTTCAACATGACCAGGGACATCGTCCCAAACCATCTCCTCTCCACGGACATCAAGGACTTCCCGGAAGTCTTACAGCCCTCTCGGGAGATCCTGGCGGGGAGGAGCATGCTCGTGAAAAAGGCCCGGCCGCTCCCGGTGGAGTGCATCGTCCGGGGGTATCTCTCCGGGTCAGCGTGGAAGGAGTATCGGGCGGGCGGTTCGGTGTGCGGCATCATCCTGCCACCGGGACTCCTGGAGTCCGCCCGACTGGAGGAGCCGATCTTTACCCCCTCCACCAAGGCGGAGGGCGGGGCCCATGATGAGAACATCCCCTTTGAACGGACCGTGGCGCTCCTCGGCAGGAATCTGGCCGAGCAGGTCAAGGTGCTCAGCCTGGCCCTCTACCGCCGGGCCCGGGAGATGGCCGAAAGGAAAGGGATCATCGTTGCCGATACCAAGTTCGAGTTCGGGATCGAGGAGGGAACCGACCGGTTGCTCCTGATCGACGAGCTGTTGACCCCCGATTCCTCCCGCTTCTGGCCCAAGGACGACTACGAACCAGGGCGCCCCCAGCAGAGTTTCGACAAGCAGTTCGTCCGGGACTATCTGGAACAGGTCGGGTGGGACAAGCGCCCACCAGCCCCCCCTCTCCCGGACGAGATCGTCCAGAAGACGGCAGAGCGGTATGCTGAGGCCCTGGCGAGGCTCACCGGGGCATGACTGAGGGGAGGTGGGATGAGCCATAAGGGTTCACCATCAGGCCATGAAGACACGGGTCGTTCCCATCAACCCCCGCCGACCGGCGGCGAGGGCGATCGCCCAGGGGGCCGCCCTGCTCCGGGCCGGAGAGCTGGTCGCGTTCCCGACGGAGACGGTCTACGGTCTGGGAGCCGATGCCCTGCGACCCGAGGCGGTCCAGAAGATCTTTCAGGTCAAGGGACGGCCGCTGGATAATCCCCTCATCGTCCACATCGCCGACCGGGATCACCTGCGACAGCTCGCCCGAAAGGTTCCCCCTGCAGCCTTCACCTTGACCGACCGGTTCTGGCCAGGGCCCTTGACGCTGGTGTTGCCCCGGTCGGCCGCCATTCCTCCCGAGGTCACCGGTGGGCTGGAGACGGTGGCGGTCAGGATGCCCGCCCATCCTGTCGCCCTTGCCTTGATCCGGGAGTCCGGGGTCCCGGTGGCCGCCCCCAGCGCAAACCGGTCGGGACGGCCGAGCCCCACCACCGCTGCCCACGTGCTCCGGGACCTGGGCGGGAGGATCCCGCTGATCCTGGATGGAGGGCCGACTGAGATCGGCGTGGAATCCACGGTCCTGGACCTCACCGGTCCAACCCCTGTGCTCCTTCGCCCCGGCGGCGTGACCCTGGAAGAGCTCCAGGCGGTGGTCGGCCCTGTGGATCTCAAACCGGTGGAGGGTTTCCGTCGCCGCTCCCCTGGCACCCGATACCGGCACTATCGACCGAGGGCCAGGACGGTCCTCGTGCTGGGATCAAGACCCGGTCTAGCCCAAGAGGTCGTAGAGGCGCATCAGGCTGCGGGAAAGAAGGTGGGCCTCATCCATCGAGGGAGGCATCTCAGAGCCACCTCCTCCAGTGTCCTGGTCAAGGTCCTGCCCAAAGATATTGCCGGCTATGCCCGGGGGCTCTTTGCCGCCCTGAGAGCCTTAGACGACGCGGGGGTGGACATCATCGTCGTCGAGGGGGTCTCGGAGCAGGGATTGGGCTTGGCGGTCATGGACCGGCTCCGCCGGGCCGCTTCTGAAGTTGTCGGAGGAACGTGACGGGAAGGTTCTGATGCCGGCTGTGGCCGGCGCCCGTTTGTCCTTGACAGGGCCCGCTTTCGGTAGTATCCTCAACCCCTCGTAAAAGAGCAATCTCCAGGAAGAGAAGCCGGATGGGTGGCTTCTCTTTTCGTGCATTAAGGGGTCAACAAAGGCAAGCGTTCAGCCGGAAGCTTTCAGCGGTCAGCCGGACAAGGAAAAACAACAGGTTATGGACAAACCCTCGTCTTGGGAGTTGTGGACTGTTTCTCGTATTCCCTTGTTTTTGCTGAAGGCTGATGGCTGATAGCTGAAGGCTTAAAACAAACGGCTTTCATGGCTCAAGAACAAGCGACCGCCGCAGAGGGCAGGCTGGAGCTTCGACGGGATGTCAGCGTCTGGGGCTCCTTTATGTGGGGCTTCGCCGACGTCGGGGCCGATACCTTCGTGGCTTTGGGGCTTGTCATGGCCGCGGCGCAGGGGGCCACGGGGCTCGCCTTTGCCCTGGCAGGCCTGGTCTATATCATGATCGGCCTCGCCTACACGGAGCTGGCCTCGGCCTATCCGGTGGCAGGCGGCGGACCCTACTTCGCCCTCCGGGGGTTGGGCGACTTCTGGGGCTTCGTGGCGGGATCCGCCCTTTTGCTGGACTACACGATCGACATCGCCCTCTTCGCCGCCGCCTCGGCAGGCTACTTCAACTTCTTCCTGCCCTTCCTCTTCGGCATCAACATTGATCAATTCGTGCTCGATCTTGGGCCCTTCAGGCAGGTCAATCCCCTCTGGTGTCTGGAGACCCTGCTCCTCATCGGCATCCTGATCTGGTTGAACATCCGGGGGATCCGGGAGTCCTCCCTGGTCAACGAGGTGTTAGGGGCGGTCGTCATCGCCACCGAATCGTCCCTGGTGATCCTGGGCTTCCTCTTCGCCTGGAAGCCAGAACTCCTGGCCCAGCAGTGGACGACCCAGTTTCCCTCCCTTCATAACTTTATGTACGGCTCCTCCTTGGCCATCATCTCCTTCGTCGGCTTAGAATCCATCTCCCAAGCTGCTCAAGAGACCAAGCGTCCCGCCACCATCATCCCCCGGACCTCCATCACCCTGATCTTCACCGTCTTCATCTTCGCCACGGCCTTCTCCATCCTGGGGTTGGGCCTCCTGCCCTGGCAGACCTTTGCCGAGCATGTGGACAACCCGATGGCGAAGCTGGCTGAGGCCATCCCCTACCTTGGGGCCATCGCCGGCCCCTTTACCGCGGCCCTCGGGGCCATCGTGCTCTTCATCTCGGCAAACACCGGGGTGATGGGGGCTTCCCGCCTGACCTACTCGATGGCCCATTACCAGGTGATCAGCCCCTGGTTCAGCGCCGTCCATCCGAGGTATCGAACGCCCGCCCGGACCATCATGGTCTTTTCTGTGGTCGGGGCCATCGAAACGGTCCTCTCCTTCCTCACCCCGAAGGCGTTGGATACCTTGGGGAACATGTACGCTTTCGGCGCGACCTTGGGCTACACCATGGTCTTCATCGCCCTGATCAAACTCCGCTTCTCCGACCCCTACTCCCCCCGCCCCTACAAGATGCCCTTGAATGTCAGGTTAAAATATAAAGGCCGGATGGTGGAGTTTCCGCTCCTTGGCCTGCTCGGGATGTTGGGGGTCTCCACCATCCTCTTCGAGGTGATCTTGACCCACGAGATCGGCCGGATCGCCGGGCCGGCATGGGTCCTCCTCTGCTTCATCTACTATGCCTGGTACCGGAGGAAGCAGGGCCTTCCCATCTTTAGGAGTGTGGAGAGGAGCTGGGAGAAGGAGCAGATGGACGTCCTCCTCTCCGCCGAGGAGTTCGACCTTTTGGAGCAGTACAAGGTCGCCCTCGCGGAGCGGGACAAACAGAGGAAGAGGGATGTCCACGCGAACACCAGTGCCTGAACGTCTCGGCTTGTTCGACTACTACCAGATCCTGGTCAGCGTGCTCCTGGTTTTTTTGGGGGCTTGGATCCTCCTCCGGGAGGTCTTCAGCGGCCGGGTGGTCCTCATGGCGTGGTTCCTCGGCGGGAGCCTCCTCCTCTACGGGCTCTACCGGATGAAGCACGTCCTGGACTATTTCCGCAAGAAGAGGTGAGTAGCCATCAACCCTGAGCTCAACATCACCCTTTTAGGCACCCTGCTGGCTTTACTCTTCACCGTCTCGATGGGGGGTCTCCTGTGGTGGATGCTTCACCCCCCTGCCCCCGTCCCGGCCGCCGCCGCCAAGGCCCGGCGCTCGGTGGACGCGTTAAAACTGATCCTGGTCCCCACGGTGGGGGCGCCCTACGCCGAGCACGCGGTGGAGCTGGCCTGCCGTCTGGGCCAGGAGCAGAAGGCCGAAATCGCGTTGATCTACGTCGTGGAAGTCCCCCGGACGCTCCCGTTAAGCACCCCCCTCCCCCAGATCGAGGCCATGGCGCAGGACGCCTTAGCCCGAGGGCAGGCCATTGTCGCCCTCCACGGCCTCCCTTCCGCCGCCCGGATCGAGCGGGCCCGGGAGGCGGGGGAAAGGATCCTGCATGTCGCCCAAGACCTCGACGCGGACGTCATCGTCCTCGGCATCCGTCCCAGTGACGGCGGGGCCCAGGATCTCCTGGGGTGGACGACCAATTTCCTCCTCCGCCGGGCCCCCTGCGAGGTCATCATCGATAAACCCCCTGCGGCACCTACCGGGTAGCCCATGGTCCCTTTGGAGAAGATCCTGGTTGCCATCAGCAACCCTGAGCACCTGGAAGAGCTGATCGCCATTGCCGGGACCATGGCGGTGGGAAGCGAAGGGGCCAAGGTCCATATCCTGCATGTGGTGACCGTTCCCGGCTCCCTGTCCTCGGAGGAAGGGGTGTGGGAGGAGCTGAAGCAGGGTGAGGCGATGTTGCACAAGGCTCAGGGGATTGCCAGGGAGCGCTTTGGGTTAGAGGTCACCACTCGTCTCGTCCGGGCACGGGAGGCGGGACCGGCCATCCTGGAGGAGGCCACGGTCAAGGGGGTCGATGTCATCATCTTAGGCTACAGCCAGCGGCGCCGGTTCGGGGATCGGTTCTTCGGGGCCACCACCGTCGATTACATTTCCCGCTACGCCCCTTGTCGGGTCCTCATCTCTGTGATGTCGTCCAAAGTGAAGGAAGGGTAACACGGTAAAGAGAACCTCCTAGAGGTAGCCTATGGCCGTCACACGTTGGTTCCGGTATCACTACCTCAGGCTCCTTCGGATCAATGACGACCCCCAGACGATCGCCATGGGGATGGCCGTGGGGGTCTTCCTGGGCGTCCTCCCCACCTTTGGCCTGGGGGCGGTCCTGGCGTACATCCTGGCCGTGATCTTCCGGTTCAATCGGGCGGCGGCCATCATCGGGAGCCTCATCATGAACCCCCTCACCACCCCCCTGTTCTGGAGCGGGAGCGCGATCCTGGGAGCCCTGCTGGTGGGGGGTGATTGGCACCGCACGGTCCAGGCGGTGGAGGCCTTTTCCAAAACCTTCAGCCCTCAAACCTTCCTGACAAAGGAGCTGTGGGTGATCCTGGCGGGGGCGGCCCGGAAAAGCCTGTACGTCTACCTGGTGGGAAACGTGATCCTTGCCATCCTCTTTGCCATCATGAGCTACTTTCTCACCTTAAAGCTGACCGTTGCCTACCGACGGCGGAAGGCCGACCTGCTCCACAGGAAATCGAAGTTGCGATTTTAGATTTGCGATTTGCGATTTGGGATTTCAAATCGAACATCGGCAATTGTAAATCGAAAATCCCGATCAATCGGCAATCCGCTCTTGACATTCTGCCTCGCTGGCGTTACGCTCAGAGCATCACCAAAACCCTTCACGAGGAGAGCGACCATGTTTGGCCTGGGCATCCAGGAGCTGCTCATTATCTTCATCATCGCCCTTTTGATCTTCGGCCCGAAGAAGCTCCCCGATCTCGGCAAGGCCCTGGGGAGGGGAATCGCCGAATTCCGGAAAGCCTCTGATGAGATCCGAGATGGGATCGTCTCCCAGATCAGGCTGGACGAGCAGGAGGTCTCCCAGCACCCCGCTGCCCAGGCCCAACCGCAAGCCGAGCAGGCGTCCTCCCCCCCGTCCCCCGAGGTGCAGGCCGACTTGCAGGGACCATCCACCCCATTCGACGAGGTCAAGGCCGATCAGCCCTCCGAGGGATCGGACGTTCCCCAAGCCGAGGCGACACCCTCCCAGACCAAAGAGCCTCCTCATGCCTGAAGACCGGATGCCCTTCTTCTCACACCTGGAGGAGCTGAGGAAGCGGCTCATCCGATCCTTGATCGCCATCGGCGTCGGCTTCCTCCTGACCTTCAATTTCTCCGAGTGGGTCCTGGGCCTCCTCAAGCGGCCGATGACGACCAACCTGACCTTCCAGCGGACCTATCCCTTCCTGACAGCCACCCGCGGACAGAACGTGGACCTCGTGTTCCTGGCGCCGGCGGAGGCCTTCTGGATGCACCTGAAGATCGCCTTCTTCTCCGGCCTTCTCTTAGCCACCCCCTTTGTCCTCTATCAGATCTGGAGGTTCGTCGAGCCGGGGCTCCTCCCCCGGGAGAAGCGGTACGTCCTTCCTTTCATCCTGTTGGGGACTGTTTTCTTCTTCATCGGCCTCCTCTTTTGTTTCTACATCGTCCTCCCCTTCGCCCTCCACTTTCTCCTGACCTACAAGACTGAACACCTGAAGCCCATGATCTCCATCGGGAACTACGTGGACTTCACCGTCAAGTTCCTGTTGGCCTTCGGCGCCATCTTCGAGCTCCCCCTCTTGATCGGCCTGGCATCCATGATGGGCCTGGTCACCCCTCAGTTCCTCGCCAGGAACCGGAAGTACGCCATCCTCTTCAACTTCGTCGTCGCCGCCATCCTCACCCCGACCCCGGACGTCTTCAACCAGACCTTGATGGCCCTCCCCATGTGCCTCCTGTACGAGGTTGGGATCCTGGCGGCCAGGCTGGTCAGCAGGGGGAAGGGGCGGGCCGCCGAAGAGGCGGCCGAGACGGCCTAGGAGGGTTGAAGGTCCCCCCGAGGTCGAGAGGAGAATGGCCGGTGGTCAAGAATCGGAAACCGTGGAGCATGGGAGGCTTTGTCCTCCTCGTCCTCCTGGCAAGCTGCGGAGAGCGGGAACCGTACAAACAGGTCAGGCTCTCGGAAACCGGCCGGAGTGAAGCCGCGGCTTCCAGCACGGGGGTCAAGGCCCCCCTCCAGGTGGCCGTCGCCCCGGTCATCTCCCCCCGGGAGAGCTTTACGCTCTATGCCGCCCTTCTCGAGTATGTCTCCAGGAAGCTGGATCGGCCGGTGGATTTCATCCAGCGCAGGACCTACGGCGAGATCAACGAGCTGATCCGATACGGTCACGCCGAGGTGGCCTTTGTCTGCGATTATGCCTACGTCGAGGGCGAGAGGGACTTCGGGATGGAAATCCTCGTTGCCCCTGTCGTCATGGGGAAGACGGCCTACCACTCCTACATCATCGTCCCCAAGGAGAGCGACGCCCGAAACCTGTACGATCTGAAAGGGAAAGCCTTTGCCTTCTCCGACCCCCTCTCCAGCTCCGGCTGGCTCTTCCCGACCCATCTCTTGCGGAGGATCGGCGAACATCCGAAGGCGTTCTTCAAACGTTACATCTTCACCTACAGCCATGACAACACCGTCAAGGCGGTGGCGGAGAAGCTGGTGGACGGCGGGGCGGTTGACAGCCTGGTGTACGAATTCATGGTGGCCCGGGATCCTCGCTATGGAGAGAAGACCAGGGTGATCCAGAAATCCCCGCCCTGGGGGAACCCGCCCGTCGTCGTCCATCCCAGGATCGATCCAAGCGTAAGGGAACGGCTGAAACAGATCTTCCTCACCATGCATGAAGACGAGGAGGGGAGGAAGGTCCTCGCTCCTCTCATGATCGACCGCTTCACCCTGCCGAACGATCGGGCCTACGAGGATGTCCGCAGGATGGCCGCCCTGGCCAGGGAGCGACAATGAGGCCGTTTGATCTCTGGCCCCGACTCCGATCCTGGCTCCTCTCCTTTAGCGTCCGGGTGAAGATCATGGGGATCGCCCTGGGGGTGATCCTCCTCCTGGGCCTGGTCGTCACCTTCCAAGTCCGGGCCACGTTGAAGGCCACGTTGAAGGAGGAGCTCCGGCGGCGGGGCGGCTCTGTCGCCAGGGACATCGCCGGGCGGGCCGCTGACCTGATCTTGACAGATAACCTCTTCGCCCTGAACGAGCTGGTCAGAGAGGCCATGGAGACCGACCATGATGTCCGGTATGTCTTCGTCGTTGATCAGGCCAAGAACCTGCTGGTCCACACCTTCGGCCAGCACTTCCCGGCCGGGCTCCTGGAGGCCAATGCCGTCCTGCCCGGGGAGCGGTTCAAGATCGAGATCCTGGAGACGGAAGAAGGGTTGATCCACGACGTGGCCGCCCCGATCCTGGAGGGGAGGGTGGGAACCGTGCGGGTGGGGATGTC